>DAKQ01000050.1 GCA_002496635.1 Euryarchaeota archaeon UBA82
GCTCGATAAGGAACGAGATTTGGATGTGCAGAACCCATCCGATTTGGATCAGTTCCGCTTGCAAGGACGTTTTGTGCTTGATTGGCAAGAGATGCAACTGCACAATCCCAGAGACTGATATCAATGTGGCGTATTCTCCCTGTTCTTTCTTTGTCGAAAAGAGCTGCAAGAATTGCGTTTCCTGCATACAATCCAGTGATGATATCAATCCATGCTACCCCTACTTTAACTGGTTCACCTTCTGCTTCACCAGTGATGCTCATGATTCCACTACGGGCCTGTAGTGCCAAATCATATCCGGGTTCATCCCTTCTTGGCCCTGTTGCACCATAGCCAGAAATGGAGCAAATAATTGTGTCCTTGGGAAGTGTTCCAACAATGCGTTCCAGTGTTCCTGGCTTGAAATTCTCAAGAACAACATCTGCATTTTTGATCATGCCCATTAGTCGCTCTTTCTCTTCCTTCAAATTCATTTGAACAATGGATTTTCCACGATTGCAGCATAGGAAGTAGGCTGCAACCCGTTCTCCATCGAAATCAGTTGTGAAAGGAGGGCCCCATCCACGCGTATCATCGCCCCATGGTGCTTCGATTTTGGTGACGTCTGCTCCGAGATCTGAGAGCATCTGAGCGGCATATGGCCCAGCTAGAATCCGAGAAAGGTCGAGAATTTTGATACCATCTAATATTCCGCTCATGACAAGGCGAGACATCCGAAAGTGTTGAACCCAACCCTATGGCTTTGTGACCATGAGCGAGTTGAGAAACCCACGGAATCGTCCGTGGTGGGGCTTGCTTATTTTTGGAATTCTCCTTCATCTATCTTCCATGGCTGTTAGCGATTATGGACTTGACACTCACCTTCATCTTGCAGCACTTGAATCCAACGAGGATGGGACGCCAGATTTGGAATGGGGCGATGTTCGCCCCGAAGATCCACTTGCGAGCAATCCCGATGATACGAAAATAATGGAGCGTGGATGGTGGCAGATTCTTGATATGTATCCTGAATCAATACTTCCTCTTGCTGCGTTTTTACCAATGATGGCATTGATTGGTATAGGATTGTGGCTTGGTAATGGCAAACCACATTTTGCTGCTTTACTTTCTCTCCATCCATCGTTTATTTTTGCTACAGGGCGCTTGTACCCTGAATCCACAGTTGCTCTTGCAGTAGCGGGGATTGCAATTGCTTCAATAAAAATGTTGGAAGAAGAAGGAGGGCATCTCATCAAATGGATTCTTCTTGCTGTTGCCAGTACCCATACTCTGGTATTGACAAAAGGCCTCTCAAGCAACGTGGGATGGATATTATTGATTCTCCTATTCTCTTGGATTCTCCTTGATCGAATGCTTCCAACCTTCCAGAAATATTCTCGTAATCCATTGCAATCATTGTCGATTGGAATTCCCCTTGCGATTGGAGCCATGGTTGGTCTTTCCTTTGCTCAAGGAGGATCGTTTGAGGCGATTCAATCCAATCCAATACAGTGGTTTTTTGCACTTCTTGTGGCCATCGGTGATGGCGTAGGTTTGTATCTTCTGCTAGGATTTGCAATCTGGCCTTTCCTTATTCCCACGCTTCGCAGCATTCGTCATTCAGATGATTCCAAGACAGCATTTCTCACTGTATTTGTTGTCAGTGGGATGATTATTATGACGATGTGGATCGCTTCTCTATGGGTCTATGAAGCGATTCGTTGGGACGTGCCTTTGTGGAAGAATATGATCACAATGGGCAATAATGGACGATATCTTACATCACTTAGCATCCCCGTTTTGATGTTGTTGAATCATTTCTTTCATCACAGAGGGACGTATGATTTAGGTCCAATTCGGAAAACAATGTTCGTTGCGATTCTTCTGGTTCTTCCGTTGTCAATGCTTGCAGGGTTGCATGGTCAAACGATGTGGACGGATGAGGCAGGTGAAGTGATTTCTTCGGAAATTCAAGAAGGGCAAGATTTCCTCTACATCGATGATGAATCTCTAGCAATGCATTGGCTGTATACGTTCAGATTGGAAATTGACCCTGATAGCGATAGGGACATTACCGGACATTGGCGATCTCCTGATAGTAACTGGGAAATTGAGCTTGAAGGACAGCAGATGATCCAGCGAGGAAATCTCGAGAATGTTGAATTCATTATTATCGCTCCGAACATCGATACAAACCCACCTCAAGATTGGATTTTAATCGGCTCTGATGAGGCTCCGTTCCTCAATGGAGGGGGCGAATGGAAGGTGTTCCAAGCACCTGACAATGTATCTTGAGACCAGCGAGGGGTTCAAGGCATGGCTCCTCGAGGGTCACACGAGGGGAACATGGTGCGACGTGCCGGCGCTCACAACGCTTTACCGGATGAAGACCCCATTCAGAGTCGTGAATGGGAGCAATCGGTGGAGCAGGTTATCGAACAGCAAGGCGCACAGCGAGCTGAACGCTTGCTTCATACTACCATCGCTGCAGGAAAAGACGGTGGTATCGATATCGATACGACAACAACTCCCTATCTCAACACTATTTCTCCAGAAATGCAAGGAACGTATCCTGGCGATCTGGAAATGGAAAAGCGCCTTCACACCATCAACCGCTGGAATGCGATGATGTTGGTTACTCGAGCCAACAAATACTTCGACGGAATCGGAGGGCACATCTCGACTTATGCTTCAGTGTCACATCTTTGGGAGATAGGGCTCAACCATTTTTTCAAAGGAAAGGATGGCGATGGGTGGGGCGATCACGTCTATTGGCAAGGGCACGCTTCACCAGGAATTTACGCTCGCGCATGGCTCGAAGGCCGCCTTACCGATGAAAACATCGAGAATTTCAGACAAGAAGTTGAAGGAGTAGGATTGTCTTCTTACCCTCATCCACGCTTGATGCCAGACTTTTGGGAATACCCGTCTGTTTCGATGGGACTCGGTGCAATGACAGCGATTCATCAAGCGCGATTCAATCGCTATCTTCATCATCGAGGCCTCGCTGATACTACCCTCTCTCGAATATGGTACACAATGGGTGATGGAGAATCTGATGAGCCAGAATCGCTCTCTGAACTCGCTCTTGCAGGCCGTGAAGGACTCGACAACATTGTTATGACGATGAACTGTAACCTTCAGCGTCTCGATGGCCCTGTCCGTGGTAACTCCAAGATCGTTCAAGAACTGGAGGGACGCTTCCGTGGTGCTGGATGGAATGTCATCAAACTTCTTTGGGGCTCCTCGTGGGATTCATTGTTTGCAAAAGACACAAAAGGCGTTCTTGCGCAAAGGCTTGCAAACCTTGTCGATGGAGATGAGCAACGCCTCTTCACTGCAGAGGGGGCCATCATCCGCAAGGAACTCTTTGCCGGAGATGAGTTAACGGCAATGGTCGCTGATTACTCAGATTCTGAACTTGAAGCACTAACAGAAGACCTGGGCGGCCATGATTTTGCTAAGATTCATGCTGCCTATGCGGCTGCTTGCGCTCACAAAGGCCAACCAACTGTCGTTCTTGCCCGTACGATCAAAGGATACGGGCTTGGCCCTGCTTTCGCAGGAAGAAATACAACACATCAACGAAAGAAAGCAGATGAAAAGGATCTGCGTCTGATTCGAGATGCGATGGGGCTTGATTTTACTGATGAGCAATTGGAGAAACTGCCTTTCATACGACCAGAAGATGTTCCTGAAGTTGCAGCATATGCAAAGAGCCGACGTGTTGCAATGGGTGGACCTTGCCCTGAACGACGTTCACCGAAGTTTGAGTTGACTCTTCCAGAAGATTCTGTCTATGCTGATTTTGATGAGGGGACCAAAGGAAGCAGCCAAGTATCCACGACCATGGTGTTTGTACGCTTGATGCGCAGCCTCATGAAAACAAAGGGATTCGGAGAACGTGTAGTGCCACTCATTCCAGATGAAGCGAGAACATTCGGAATGGATCCTTTATTCTCAGAATTCGGTATTTATCATCCCGAAGGACAACTCTACAAACCAGTTGATCACAAAGTTCTGATGAAATACAAAGAGTCTGCAAAGGGACAAATTTTGGAAGAAGGAATCAATGAAGCAGGGGCTCTTTCTTCGTTTATTGCAGCCGCAACATCGTATTCTTCTCAAGGCAGTCCAACGATTCCATTCTACATCTTTTATTCCATGTTCGGATTCCAACGTGTTGCTGATCTAATCTGGTCTGCAGCCGATTCAAGAGCGAGAGGATTCCTTGTTGGAGCGACCTCCGGCCGCACTACACTCAACGGAGAAGGCCTCCAACACCAGGATGGACATTCGCTTCTCATGGCTCATACCAACCCTGCAGTGCGAGCATACGATCCTGCTTTTGCTTTCGAATTATCGACAATTATCAAACGAGGTATTGTCGAAATGTCTGCCGAAGAGGTGGATGTACTGTATTATCTTGCAGTGTACAATGAGAACTATCCGATGCCGCCAAAACCAGAAGGTTCGGATGAAGGAATTCTCAAGGGATTGTATCGATTACGTGCAGCACCTAAAGGGGATGGTCCGATGGTACGTCTTATCGGTTCAGGTCCGATCATGCTCCAAGTCCTCGATGCAGTTGAAAAGTTAGAGGCTGTTGGTGTACGAGCTGAGATCTGGTCTGCCACTTCATACGGGGAATTACGCCGTGATGGAATGGACACTTCTCGATGGAACCGACTTCATCCAGGAGAAGAAATGAAAACGAGTTGGGTTGAAACACAATTCGCTGATGGAGATTCTCCAATTATTGCGGTTTCCGATAACATGGCAGCAGTGCCTGAAATGATACGAGAATGGATTCACGCCCCATATACAGTTCTGGGGACAGATGGATTTGGTCGATCCGACACACGAACGGCGCTGCGTCGTTTCTTTGAAATCGATGGAGAATCAGTAGCACTCGCAGCATTATCTTCTCTGGTCAGAGCAGGTACGATTGAAGCATCTGTCTACGATGAGGCGATGAAAGCGTTCGGCGTATCAACTGAGAGGCCAGATATTACACGCCTCTAATCGGCGGTAACCATTGTTGGTTCTTTCGAGTATGATCGAGAATATGCCAATAAATCGTTGTAAGTTCATGTTCTGGATGTTCGATGTAATGGAGGTCTTCAATACCAAGGGGTTTTGGTAGTCCTTTCCATGCCTGACGAGCATTCCATCGTAATCCCATAATGTGTTGAGCAGGCCCACAGGTCGGTAAAGAGAATCGCGTTTTCCATTGCCGTTCAAGTATACCATTCGAAGCCATGGATTCGAGAACCATCGCTCGAGAAGGGTTTGATTTCTTCCGAACAAGCCAACTCGGATTAACGGATGTATCGACAGTGTAGGCTTGCTGTGAAAGAAGGGGTGCCATCCAATCTGAGATGTAGCCTGCAGGTGCACGAAACCATGGACGAAATGAATTAGGGAAGTGCTTTTTGAGAATCGTTGTGGCTTGTTCTAAGTCTCTTGAGAAGCGTTCAGTATCTTCTGACCAAGCAGACCAACTCCTGTGCGTCAAACCGTGACATCCGATGGTGATTCGTTCGCCAAATGTTGCTACTAAGTCCTGTACCGTTGAAACAAATTTTGCGTTTTCACATTGATCTGCTATAACAAATACAGTGACAGCAAACTCATTTGAATCCATCCATTGTTTGAATCCCCGAAAACCTTCTTGCAAACGTTGTGAATAATCGGGTAATGTTTCTTTTGACTTAGAGCGAGTGGGATGTCCTTGGTGCGAGGGGACGTGTCGTAGGTCATCGGTATCAACCGTGCACCATGTTCGCATCAAACCTCACGTCCTTGGCAAATCAATAACATGAATTCTATGAGGCACGGTTTTACCATTGAGTTCAATTCCAATGAATTCCTCAATGATTTGACCATTCCATGTATTGCAAATACGTTCAGCAGTGATCAACCCAGCAGTGTTTCGTGGATGTACTGTAATTTCAACCCTATACGTATCTCCACGGGAGTTAAGCCATCCAAGAACAGCATCTACGGAAGATGAAGCGATGCCTTTCTGACGGAATCCTTTGCGAACCCAGTACCCAAGGTTGTAGTGAGAATGAATAAGTTGCATTTCATCACCCAAGCCAATCAATCCAATGAATGAATTCGAAGCATCATGGATAGACCAAAAATGAACGCGGTCTGCGTTTGAAAGATGCTCTAAATCGTGGAGCATGTCTGATAGTTGCCGGGTAATATCTCGGTCATTACGTAACCAAGGCAGTGCCGCTTTAGCAGATTCAGGATCTTCCACATAGGCCTCCATGACAGAGGAAAGGATCGCCTTGGAAACAGGCCGTAGCCTAAACCCGTCGTGCAAATCTAGGAGTTCAGGAGTTCTTGCCATCATCATTCCTCAAGCAGATAAGTGTGCGATAGCAGTCGTGACATTTTCATTGTCTGAATGGACTCTTCGAGCCATTTCAAGCATCCAATTGAGATGCTCAGTTCGTCCAGCCTGTTGGAGAATCAGGCCGATATGATACAGCAATGACACATCGTCTCCTAGGTGAGGTCCAAGGGCATCGATTTGAGCTTCCGCTTCTTGAACACGACCCGATTTGACGAGTGTGAGAGATTCCACAACGATGCGATGAACGTCACGTTGGTCGTATGGTGCTGCGGCTGGCCATGGCCAAATTCGGTGTCCGAGTTGTGGCTCTGGCGTGACAACGTCCTCTTCAGTAGGTTCTTCATTCGAAGATTCAACGATAGCATCGTCAGGAAGTTCAGGTACAGAATCTTCTTCGATTGGCAATTCTGGAGTCTGTTGAACTTCAACTCCATCTTCCTCAGGGAATTCAGGCACAATATCTTCTTCGATTATTGGTAAATCTGGAATTGCTGTAGGTTCCATTTCTGGCTCATCATCCATATCAGGTAGATCAGGGATCATGCCTGGGTCTGGCCCGACAGTTCCAGTGAAATCAACTTCGGATTCTTCACTTGCTGTCTCTGAGAACAATTGACCTTGGCCTGTGTGTATTGGTTCTTCAACTTCATCGAGAGGATTTGATTCAGGAACAGTGAATCGCTCTTCGATTTCGGGAGCATCGTCTGTTGAAAGTTCCACCTCTTCTGCCTTTTCAAATTCCACAGTTTCAGAGAGAGTTGGCCCTTCACTTTCTATGAATGAGAAATTGTCTGAATCTTCAGCATCATCGTATTGTTCGATATCAACAGTAACGTCTTCGAGGTTGAGTACTGCTTCAACAGAGTATTCTTCTTCCCCTTCTTCATCCGCATCGTCCATGAGTGTGCTTAGAAGATTGTTTTTGACCGAAGTTTCCACAGCGTTATGTTGGTCACGGGGCGGTTTGGTCAAGTCATAGTAGCATTGAATGCATGTCGTAGCATCGGCAGCATTCGAAACGCCACAGAATGGGCAGGAATTTTCATCCCCCTCATTCTTGTCTTTACGCTTCCAAAACATACTCTCGCCTTACTTTCACGGTAGGCACTTGTGGTTTAAGTATCACCATTCCACGTCCGAGGTTTGCTTCATTCGCCATAGGATGAAATGCATTCACGAGTTGGAACTCATATGGCCGAAAAGGGGAGGGTTCGAAGGATGAACAGCGCCCACGCGGATATTGATCTCGATATTGATGGCGAAGACGCAGGCATTTGGCGTCGCGGCCAAGATCATTTTCATCACTTTTCCAAACTCCTTGAACAAGAATTAGAGCAGGAGACAAAAACAGTTCAAGAGCGATGGTCCAAATGGTCTCACCACCGATTACAAGCTTCTGGTCTAGCATTAATCGGAATGAAGGGAAGGCCAAACGGGACGCTCTTTGGTGACTTTATCATCACATTCGAACGACCCGACCGGCAACATATTGGGCAACACCGTTTTACTCATGGGGACATTGTTGTCCTTAGTCGAACAAAACCGATTGGAGAGAAAATCATTGAAGGAATTGTTCTCGAACGAGGTCCAACGCGGATAAAAATCGTCGTTGCTCAACGGCCTAAAGATCTCAAAAAAGGAACTTGGAGACTTGATAGGGGCGCAAACCGCGTCGCTCATGACAGAATGCAAGAAGCTCTTGAGATGTTTCATTCTATCGAAGGAGACAGAGGGACGATTCTGAGAGATCTTCTCCTTGGTCAAGTCCACGATCCAGAAGAGAGCGCATCCTCTCCACCAAAAATTTCTGGAAAATTCCAGCGTGTTGAACCAAGAAACGTTGTTCTCAATCTTTCTCAAAAAGAGGCAATGGATGCTGCTTTGAAGCGTAAGGTGACAATTATCCAAGGTCCGCCTGGTACGGGGAAAACCCACACAGCAGTCGCGACATTAGCCCAACTTGCACGCGAAGGAAGGGGGCCGATTCTTGCAACAGCTGAGTCGAACGTTGCTGTCGACAATCTCCTCGAAGGTTTATTGGAAGCCGGTATTCGGGCTGTGCGAACAGGACGCCCAGTCAAGGTCAGAGAATCGCTCCGTGAAGCAACACTTGATGCCCAACTTGAACAGCATCCAAAACAGGATGAGATTGCAATTATTCGAGAGGAGAACGACGAAGTTCAGCGCGCATTATCGAAGCTCAAGGGTCGGGAAAAAGGCCTAGCGCACAGGGATATTCAATACAATAAGAAAGAAATCCGCCGTCTGGAGAAAGAGATGGTCGCTTCAGTACTTGACAACGCTCAAGTGATTTGTTCGACGAATATCGGAACAGGCCACCGGGTATTGGATCATCGACGCTTCCCCATCGTTCTCATGGATGAGGCTACTCAAGCGATTGAACCGAGTTCAATGGTTCCTATTTCCAAAGGATGCAGACAACTCATTCTGGTTGGAGATCACCGTCAACTTCCGCCAACCGTCATTTCCAATGATGCGCAGGAAGGTGGCTTAGGGCGTTCTCTATTCGAGCGATTAATCGATGTTGGAATCAAATCACATATGCTTACTGTACAATATCGGATGCACCCCGTCCTTCGTGAATTTCCGAGTGCTCGATTCTATGAGGACAAACTCGAGGATGGTTGTTCAGCGGATCAACGCCCAGCTCCTGCGGGTGTATTATGGCCAGATTGGGATCATCCCTTCGCATTCATTCCGATCACAGGTTCAGAAATTGAAGAAGAGGAAGGTGGCAGTAGGAGTAACCCCGCTGAAGCAGCACGTATCTATGGCCTAGTACAGGAATTACTCATTCCAGGAGATGTCACGCCAGACCAGATTGGAATCATTACTCCATACAGCGGACAAGTACGAGCGCTTTGCGACATATTTGATTCAAACAGGGAACGCGAACAAGGTCAGCGCTAT
>DAKQ01000069.1 GCA_002496635.1 Euryarchaeota archaeon UBA82
TGCATATCGCTCAAGATTTGAGTTGGAGTATCAGTCCAGTCGAGCCATGACCATCGTTCATCGACTCTCATTTGGTGATCTAAATCACGTGCAAGTACGAAATAATGCGTATCTTCTTCACCTGGCTTAACAACCTCACGAATTTCGGTAAGACTCACGGGGTCGAGACTGTGGGAAAACCAGGCGCCTTGACCAAGCCAAGTTGAAAAGATAAGGCCACTGCTTTGTTGGTCTGTACTTCTATTTCCTCTTCGCAGATGATATTTGCTCGGTGCATATTGATGTGTATTTGCGATGAGTAGTTCATTCATTGCAGGGTCTGTCGTGTACCTGTTCCCTGATGTTGAATCAATAATTGCTCTTAATCGTGGAAGATTATTGACAATTGCTTTTCCAGTCAAAGCTCTCTCCAAATCGTGTGAAAATGTATCGAGTGTTGAATCCATGTAGAATCCTACACTTCCATTAGGGTCGTCTGTTTTTGGATGAGAATTCACTCCCATCACCGGGGTTGACTCATCAATATTGTGCGAAATGGAGGTAAGTGTTCCGTCACCTCCGAGAACAATAACAAGATCCCTTCCAATGAAATCTGCTCGTCTTACACGCTCTCTTGCTCGAATCTCAACTCTCAATTGATGATTTGATTTTGCATCTTCGAGACTTGACTTCAAGTGGTCAAGACTATCATCATGGATGGATTCAAAATTTTTCTTGTAAACCACAAGAACGTTTGTCATGCCATCTCCCCATACAAAGCGAATCAGTCTTCCTTCTTGAAGAAGACCGATGATTCATAAATCACCCAGTATGTGGTAATAACATGGAAGAGAAGGATGACTTCTGGGCAAATGTTGAATCTGAGCAAGACAAATCGATTCCAAGTATGATGATTTCGGATAATCAACCATCTGAATCAGTAATGATTACAGGTATGCCTCAGCAAATCACAGGTACTCAGCATCAAATGATTATGATGCAACAACCAAGTTCAGCACCTACTGTGATTGGGATTTTTGTCATCATAGTTGGAGGAATAATTTTACTTCTCACATTGGGTGGATCATTCATAATTGAGCTTCTTCCAGAATCGAGTCAAGTTGATGTCTCGTACGAATGGTATGATTACATCATCCTAATTCTTACGTTATCTATTGGGGCAGGTTTTATTTATTCAGGTATGGAAATAACCAAGCGGAAGAAGTCAGGGGTTCGTCTCACATGGTTGCTTCTTTTGATTTGGACGGTGACTAACATAGTCAGTACTTTGTTGGAGCCTGTACCTGACCCTGGAAACGGTAAAGAAGTAAATCTACCAGTTCTTTATGGAGCAGTCATCGGCTTTCAATTATTTTGTGGTGTTATCTGCGGGCTTATGGCAGCAATCCCATTAATGGTAAACAATGCTTTCATGGAGCCGAGCAATCAGAAGAAAGTGGATCAAGTTGAATGGGCAAATGACGTGCTACAACAAGAATAAGGAAGTGCTGTATTGGGTAAAAGAAACGTAGGCCAATTTTGCACCTATGTTGAAGAACTAACCATACAAACACAGGAACGTTATCAGATATTGTGCATTACCGAAGAGGTGGAAAAAATTGTTGCTGAAAGCAACGTAGTTGATGGTCTTGTTTTAGTCAATCCGATGCACATCACTGCATCATGCTACGTAAACGATCTTGAGAGAGGTCTCCACCATGATATAATGGAATGGTTAGAAAAAGTAGCTCCCTATTATGGCAAAGACGGTCGTAACGGTCTAGAATATCAACATCACAGAACTGGCGAAGATAATGGCGATGCTCATCTAAAGCGTCAATTACTGGGGCAGCAGGTCACAATGCCTGTTCAGGATGGAAGATTACATCTCGGCACCTGGGAGCAAATTCATTACGCCGAATTTGACGGACAAAGACCTAAACGAATTCTCGTCAAAGTAATTGGAATCCAGAGGGAATGACATTCGCTAGTAACATAAACCTGCATCCTTAGCCTAAAGCATGGACATCAAAGATATGAACCTCGATAGGGGTCTCTTTCAACTAACATTACCTTACACTTGGATGGGTTGGGTTGGTTGGATAATTGGAGTACTCTTGCTTCTTGCAGGAATTTTGAATCCGCTTATCTCTCTTGTAGGGCTTCTTATCATCGCTTTATGCTCTCCCGGTTCTCTTGAAGCCGATCTTCATAACGTTAGAAAAAATGCACCTCAGGCAGAATCTCTCGAGGCCGAGGCTTTGGATAAGGGATTCTCGATTGACTCGTGGTGGATGGGGCGATCAACCTTTACCCCAACTACCGACCCTAGCGATTGGATTCTACCTGCTCCAGGACCTGCGACTTGGAATCAAGACCAATATCTACCACATGGTGATGGAAGTCCATTACCAGAACATCCAGTGAATGTGGGAACTCCTAGGCCGGCAGTTTTCTCGACCTATGGTGTGATGATGATTGCATTTGTAATCGGAGTGTGCATTGCTGCAGGTTTCTTCATTTCAGAAAATAATGGGATTGCAACGATAACAACTGAAGATGGGAGCGAAAAAGTAACAGATGATCTTACTTGGATTGCTTATATTGTCCTAGGCGTCGGATTAATTTGGACAATATTAGGATACTTTCAGTATAAGATGCA
>DAKQ01000124.1 GCA_002496635.1 Euryarchaeota archaeon UBA82
GCTATACTAGATGCAACAGAGAGAACCATCGTTAATGACGGCTTTGGAACTTTCAGATCTAATTCAGCAACTCTCGCTTTGACAACTGGATGCTTTACACCTCTGAGGGAGGCTTCAATGATTAGGAATGTGAATGCAAGGAAAATTCCTAAGCTTGCAGATAGTTGTATCTGTAACATAATAAATTCAACAGGTGATGTTACGATAACATAAACGTCATCTGGTAGTCGCTGTTCATCAATAATCCACTTAATGATACTTTTAGCGATTGGGAAGCCAGCGATTAATCCCGCTAAGAAGAGGCCGAATAGAGCAAAAGCCCTTTTTCGGAGGTATATTCTAATTGAGGATAGGAGTTCTCCACCGGGAGAATCCATCAATTCAGACACAGCGTCTTCGAGAGAAGTCTTGGACGCCATGTACAGCCCACGAGATGCATCCCAATAAGTGAATGCTCATTCCTCTTCCCAAGCATGAGACGGTGTTGAATCATACCAATCTCTTCCACTTTTACTCAATCGTAGCATTCGGTATATGACAAAACCCGTTATGTAAAGTGATGGAATAGAGAGGGCTATTGCTTTGTTCATGGCAGATGAGGACCCATCATATTCAGAGACAACCTGTGCTTCAATCACCCCTTCATCTCCACTATGGTGTAGGAAAATGAATGTGTAAACGTTTGATGAATTCAGGAGAAGTTCTCTTTCTTCCCCTGGTGAAAGTGATGAGACACAATCAACGCTTTGGGTACAATATTCGCTTGCTAGGGCTTGCATTTTATCCCAATTAACGGTGTAGTCTTCAAATCCAGACTCTGCTAAGTCGACTGTGATAATGGCGTAATTTAGAGTGTGTGAATTATCCATATTGTGGATTGTGGTCGTTACACTCAATTGAGGTGACATTTCGTGAATGAGATCCTGTACAGTATCTCCCGATCCGAGGCGGAATGAAGCTTGGTCTTCGTTTGTAGAATCTTGATAATTGATAGCACCCATGATTGCTGCCATCATGATGAGTAGAATTGTGCCTTCAACAAAGATATGTTTACGCACTTTTTCTTTGGATACACCTTGAAACATTGGGCCGAAATCGTTTCTTAATCGAGGCTGTAAATGATGGATAAAGAGTGCTCCTAGCCCTCCTACCAGCATTCCCAGGGGTATGTCAGCAACCCAGTGTATGCCGAGATAGAGGATTGCAAATATGAACACAAGCGTATTGATTAGAATGAACATATGATAGCGATAATGCCTCCATTCTTTCATCGTAATTCCTTTTTCCTTTACGTGAAGATAATTGAGCATCAATATTCCAAATGGAATCGCAACATGAAGGGATGGTACTGCATTATCGAGTGGGTCGTGAGTCGCATAGAATGTGGAATACATGGCATCATGATACAGCAATGCATCCATGCCTGGAATCCACGAAGAAGTCACTTCGACATTAAAAAAGAGATAGTATGGTACTGCAAGTGCGTAGATTAGTAGGTAATTCATTGTGACCTTATCGGTCATGTCACGATCACTTGTGTATGCATAATACACTGTTGTTACATAGATGAGGAAGAGGTAAACGAAGAGATAATGAAAATTTAAAAATCCAGTCAGAAGATTATTCTCAAACGTGGTTTGAATCCATAATACGAAATTGCCTTCGAGCGCATGAACGGAATCAGTCCAATGTCCAACAGTGGATTTTATTGGTTCATTCAACTTATCAGTGAGTCCTTTCCAATTAATGATGACAATGTATCCCATAGCGTGAATGTAATACCGTTGTTTGTGAATGGTTTGCAACCATTTCCCAAAAGGTAATCTCCGATCTTTTTGATTTAAGGAGAAAAGGTAGCAGATTACTGGAGTCAAGAGCAATATCATGGTCATCATGATTGTCCATGGACTCATAGCCCGCCTGCGATGACTGCTCATATAGAGGTTTTACCAACTATGAGCCATAATGTGGTTAATTGAACTCACCTTCGTTGAGCGGGGATTGAAAAAGAGGAATCGTTTAGGTTGCATGAAACCGATGTATGTTCAATCTCCAGAAAATACGCTTTCAAGTCTCGTTCATGGCATGCGTCTGTTCGATGGAATTGAATTTGATATTCGTCTAACAAGCGATAATCAAGTCGTGATACATCATGATCGAACTGTTTCAGTCGATCCTCACAGGCTATCTGGACGTTCACCTCATGTTGAAGATTGGACTTTAGACGAACTTCAGGAGTTTGGATTCTGCTCATTTGAGCAACTATTGGAACATTCTGAGATTCAGAGTGCAGTATGCGAAGAGGGTAAAGTCCTGGTTGTAGAAACAAAACGTCCTAGCCTGAAGGTTAAGCGTTCGGGTGGACTTTTTGCTCGCAAGAAGCATGACTTACATATGGGGGAAACGATGCATCATGCTGAACAACTTCTTGAGCAATATGCAATTCCACTCGATTCAATAGTTCACTACGCTTTTCATTCTCGAATGGATATGGCTACAAAATATGGTGGTGTGAAAGGGCCATGGTCGTCTCTACGACCAAACATCCGTCCTTTCGGAGGAAGAAGGACACATCGAACATTGGCATTGCCTGAGTTCGTTTCAAATTCATTTAATCGCTTGAAGAAGAAACATCAAAAAAATGGTTCACCAATGATGCCATGTGCTATTGAATACCTCGTACCACCTGCTAATCGTGTTCCTATTGGGAAAACAGTTGGTTTGCATGGAAAACACCTCGAGACCTTGACGAAACAGCGACAAGGATTCCCTGTTTATCTTTGGCCAGTTAAGCCACATCAGGAACATTCCGTACTCAATGCAGGCTTATCAGCACTCACGGATTACAGCGACCCTGAACTTACATGGCTGCCTAGTGGGCATCCTCGGTGGCAGCAACCAGCGACTCTTCCTCTTGATGAAAAACAACAACAATTGCTCAATGAAACTGATGAAGACAATCATCAAACCGTCCTCTCAGAACTCAAAAACGATGTTTGTCCATGGAATGAAGCAGATGCATCCCGCCGTCGTGAATTGCTCTCGTACTGGAAAGCAAAATGGAATTGGCAACCTTCTATTGATGAGATGATTGTTCATTCAATGGCAAGCAAGAGTATGCCATGGGAATTTGTTCGAATGATTGGACATCGTGGTTCAGGAAAAACACAACGACCAGTGTTGTAAACTCATTCGCTTTCGTGATGCTTCAAATGGTTCTTTGCATCTCTGCGCAAAAAAGGCCCATACAATGCAGGAAGAAGTGTAACGCTTGAGATCATTGCCAAACTGATTGCTACGATGAATACCTGGCCAAACAGTCGTAGTGGAAGTAATCCTGAAAAGTTTAGAATCGCAAATCCACCCGCTGTACTTAGAGCAGCTCCAAACATTGCTCTTCCAGTCGTAGCTGTAGTCTTTGAAGTCCATTCTGCGATGTCTTTCTCAGGGTGCATTTCTGCTTCCTCTTCTAAGCGAATGACATAGTGAACTGCATAATCAACTCCTAATCCAAGCGCAAGTGCTCCGATTGTCACAGTTTGAGAATTCAATTGATATCCTGCAAGCCCCATGATTCCATACACCCACAAAACGACCATGATCAATGGAATCCATATGATCACACCGCGTTGTACACTCTGGAATAAATCCCCGGTTCGAATGATTTGAATCATAATCAATACGATCAAGATGGTACCAGCAACAATCGCTGTAGAAGTAACTGCTGAAACTGCTACATCAGCACTGATTTGAGCCAAAATTAATGCTCGCCCACTCAATTCCATTGAATATGATCCGTTTGCGGTTGATGCGGATGCTTCGAGTGCATCGCTTAGACCAGTCTCAAAATCCACTGTATCTTTCCAATCCAATGTACTCGCCTGGAACGAAAGAATCGTTTGGCTACCATCAGTGTGAAGCAAGGAATCTGTGATGTTACGTCCATCTGAATCTTCAAGCAAATAGGTTTTGAGCATCTCATAACTGTCGGGGTTCGATGACAAATTCGTCATCAATGTGTCGAGAGCTGCATTCGATGTCCGAGATGTTTCAAGAGTGTCCCATAACCCCGTTGGTACTCCAGTTACTCCTTCCGTTTCTTGTAACGTCGCTATAGCGATGTTATACGCTTCAAATCCTTGTGAGGATAGAATTTCTCCTTCCAGAACAACATACAGTGGAGTGGGGCTGCTTTGGAATTCTTCAGCGATCATGAGGAAATCCTGAACAACTTCTAGAGAATCATCGAATTGTCCTTGCGTATCAAACCCAACTTCAAGTGTACTCATACCGTAAAGCATTGGAAGTGACAGAATTGCAGTTACGATGATGACGTGAAGTGGCTGGTGTTGTGCCATTTCTCCAATCTTTCGAGTGAGTTTTGTTTCATTCATTGCACCAGATTTCTTCAATGGAAGAGCCTTGCTTGGGAACGTGGTCATTAGGGCAGGCAGTAACGAAATGCTCAGGATGTAGATTGAAAACAGGCCCAAAGCGATAACTGTACCGAAGTTGACAAGGAACATCTGCGATGATAATCTAAACGATAGGAAACCAACCATATCCGTGAAAATTGCAATTACAAGGGCTGCTGATGTTAGGATTGCTCCGGAACGAATGGCCTTCAAACGAACTTCTGGTTCGAAATCAGCCAGAGTGATTCTACCCTGCGGGTTATCTCTTTCAATGTCTTGCATAACTTCTCTTATTCTGGTTACGACGTGGATACCGTAGTCAACGCCAATGGCGAGAAGAAGAATAGGAATACTGTTCATAGCCGCGTTGAATGTGAGTTTAAAGACACCCGCAGCGCCGTAAGTTGCGAGAATTGCAAGAACAGTCAACCCTATGACGTATCCGGTATCACGTACAGATCTGAACTTTAGGTATAGAATGGCAGTCAAGAACAGAAGAGCAAGCGACGTGAGTATGCCAATTTCTTTTCCAATGTTTGCACTTTGTTGATATTGGAATGCTGAGAATGTAAAGACACGCAAATCCTCATCGCCAGTTGACGCCTTGATGTCTTCAAGGCTGTCCTTTGACCATTCTGCTACGAGTTCTTGAACATCTCCAATAATTTCGGCATCTACGTAATTATTAGCATCAGTTGAGATTACCAAACTGATGAGGATTGGGCCATCACTTGCCCATGGGTCGTTCTTGTCTTCTGCAGGCATGGTGCTGATGATGTTGCCTCTATGGTCAATGTTTTGAAGACCTAAGTATGTCCCAATCGTCCCTTGAAGGTTGCCAGTTATTGCAGCAACAGGTCCTATTTCGCTTGGGCTTGTACGAGTCGAAATCAATCCCTGAATTTGGCCTTGAAGCGCACCTAGTTCTTCAGAAATGGACATGTTGTCGTCCATTCGTTGCAGCCATGAATTGACTTCACCTGGTTGCCAATCGATGAGTTCTTGTGCCGTAGGGCCTCTTGGAGATGGAATCATTGCGATAGCAGTCGATAGATCCTCAAGCGCTGCAGTAAAGTTGCCTTCATCTGCAAGAGTGGCATTGATGAGTTGAGCACTCAGGCTATCTCTCCATTCTTGTGTTGTTACGGGATCTTGTGTGTTGATCCAAAAGAGAGCAGATCCAGCAGGGCCGCTCGTGGCTTTTCCGCCAAATAGAGGCTCATGATATGGAAGGAATGTTTCATCTGTTGACAAATTTGCTTCGATTAAAGCGAATTGCTTCCATGCAGTTGCCGTTTTCATATCACCTTGTTCAATATCATCGATGACTCGAATGAAGTCAAGTGATGCTTGATAACGGTCTTCAATCTCATAGAGCAGTTCAGTCGTATCATTCTGAGGGTAAAAGGCATCTTCGCTGTTATCAAAATTGATGAATTGGGCCATTGATGCCAAGGCTATCGTAAGTACGAGAATAACCGCAATTGTGGTCTTTGGACGAGTAACAGATGTCTCTGTAAGAGCGTTAAATGGATTCTCCATGAGAACTCACCCTCACAATGAGATATAAATCAGTGTTCCATATTTGAAACAAAATAGGATGCGATTTTGAACACTTATTGATAAGCAGAGGCGATAATGGGTAAACATGTCCGAGCAAGAACCCCGCTGGAAAAAAGTCTGCAAGAGTTCGAAATTAAAAATGAATAAAGTCAAAGGCAAGGCCATTGGTGTAAAAATGGTTGCAGTAATGAGGACTGAAGAAGGCATATTTGGAACAAGCGCATTGTGTAGGCATATGGCTTGGCCATTACACTGGGGCGGGAAAATCAAAGATGGCTGTCTACGATGTCCACTTCATCAATCTTCGTACCATCCGGAAGATGGTTCGGTCAACGAATGGTCGCCGGCTCCTTATTTCCCACTCTATGGGAAAATGCTTGGAAAATTGAGAAAGCCATCTTCGTTGAAAACGTATGATGTTCGTGAAAAAGATGGCTATGTCGAAATTGACATGAATTCTTGATCATTCAATATGACGAAGAGATTGTTCTCTTGCAATGTACTTGGGCCGGTAAATCGGAACTCCTTTTCCATTACGCATGACCACGCGTTCGTCAAAGATTTGAGCACCGATTCCAATGACTCTAGCCCATCCAAAGAAGGTGGTGTAGTAACTTGGATTGGTCAATCCAACGTGGTGAAGTAATGCACCTGATGCAATGTCAACATTGGCGTTTGGATTGGAGATTTTTGGGTTCTCAGCTAATACTCTGGGCGCAACTTCTCGGAGTGTTCTGATAATTTTGAAGTTTTTATCATCAGGACATAGTTTCTCTCCGAGTGCAAATTGTACTGTCGCTCTTGGGTCTTCTGAACGTAGAACGGCGTGGCCGAAACCAAAGACTGGACGGCCTTCCTCAAGTTCTTTTCGAACAAAGTGTTCGACCTCTTCAGGAACAGATGTTCCAACACGAAGTACGAATTCAAGACAGGATTGATTTGCTCGTCCATGGAGGGGGCCACTGAGAGCATTCATTGAACTCGCAATGGATGAATAGAGTGTTGCGTGACCACTTGCTACGGCTTTACCCACGAATGTTGAGAGATTGCCGCCACCATGATCCATGTGGAGAACAAGATACACTGAAATGATCTTTGCAAGTTTTTCTTGATCAACGTCCTCAAGTTGTAATGTGTTTGTAAATCGCTCAACCATGCTAAGCGATGTATCATCATCAGGAATATTGTCAACTCGTCCTTCTCTATGGCGGAACATAAGGCCCATCAATCGAGGCATACGAGCCAATAAATTGAGTGCATCTTCCTTCCAATCATTCTTGCAATCCATCATTCCGAGTGAGTGGATTCCAATAGACAACCAATCCATAGGATGGCCATCTCTTGGAAGTGTTGAAAAAATCGGTGTTAAATCTCCAGGCATTTCAGCACGTAGTGCGAGTTCCTTCTTGAATGCAGCAGATTGTTCTTCAGTAGGAAGTTGCTTGTTGTGCAAAAGATATACAATCACTTCTGGCTCCATTTCTGCAAGTTCAGCAATAGGATATCCACAATAATGAACGCCTTCTCCAGGGGTGACGTATGAAGTGCGGCATGTGCCGACAGGAACACCACGCATGCCGATGTCGAGGTGCTTTTCAGTTAACTCAAGAAGATGCTTTGCCTCATCAGTCACTGTCTCACCGTATTATCCGAATCATGACATCCGTATAAAGGAAATTACTGAAATTCAACTTTTCGGTGTTGGTAATTACACCGAATAGCACTTATGTCCAAGTTCGAAATCCACGAGTGGATTGTCGATCGGCATGAACGTGGAGTTTGATTTCTTCTCCAGAGATGACGATTGCATCTTCAACTGTAAGTCCTGGGCAGGACTCTTTGACCTCTTTCCATGAACGCTGACTTCGTAGATTCTCTGCCCACCACGGGAACGCTTTACACTGCTGCGGGCGAGAGTGATAGACATTGCATTGCTTCTGTTCATTCAAATAAATACACACGCCATCACCTTGACGTGAACG
>DAKQ01000053.1 GCA_002496635.1 Euryarchaeota archaeon UBA82
TTTTGCGGGACTATTTCATTGACATCAGCACTCACGACCACAGCCTTTGGTGCATCGAAAAGAGCTTGAATTGTTTGTTGTACTTGCCAAAAGGTCAGACCACCTGGTACAGGAGTACCAGTCGCTGGAACAAGTGATCCATCCAATCCGTCGATATCAACGGTAAGATGGACTGGTCCTTCGACTGTATGCAAAAGATTGAGCCAAGCCTGCCAATGCTCTGCACCTTGGAATGGCGATTGGGTATTTTGCGCAAAGAAGGTCATGATACGATCATCTGAAAGCATCCTTTCATGCTCTTCTTTGCTATAGGCACGTATTCCGACTTGCATCAAGTGACCAACTCCAGCATCAAGTGCTCGTGCTGCTGCACAAGCATGTGAATAGGGTTCTTCATCAAGTTCAGAGCGTAAATCACCGTGAGCATCGATTTGAACAACTGTAAGATTCGACAAGTCCTCGTGGACCATTGGATGATTTCGTAGTGCTTCCATGAGAGGAGGAAGAATACCATGTTCTCCTCCGAGAGTGAGTGGGAAACAATCGCCATTGAACCATGGACTGAGATAACCAACCATGGAATCGAGCTGGTGTAGTAAGGTTGGTTCTTCTCCATCCCAGGCCTTTGCAGTGTGTATTGCAAGACCCGCCGGTAGATTCTCATTCAAATCCACATCAAACAATTCTACCTGTCCCGACGCTTCTATGCAGGCATTTGGGCCTTGCGAAGTTCCTGTCCCGTAGGACGTGGTCAATTCGTATGGGAGCGAAAGGACAACGACATCAACATCCTTTTCTATGGGCTCGAGCCCCAAAAAAGTGTGGCCATCGGAAGGTTCCATTATGTCAAACGCGCTGTTTCCTGTTCTTGAGACTTCTTCAAAATTCTGCTCAAAAAACCGTCAGGATACCCGTTTTCATGAAAAAGTGGCGATGTGTTAATATAGTCCGGGGACCTATATACAATAGTGTTCTCGGACAGTAATGTCCGGGAAGGGGGAATAAACGATGGGAATGACACTACAATCACTGACACAAGCAATACAACAGCATATCGATACTGAGATGGATGCTGAAGTTGCTGCCGGAATGGCAGAACACGCACTAGGATTCTTTGGATTCTACAATCGAATTATCGATAATGCGCTGGAACCTACAGACCGTAACTTGTTTTACATGTTCCAAGATTATGATTTGCTAACAACGGAATCTGAAGAGACAACACTCTGGGATGGAAGAGAGTGGAGAATTCACTATTGGAAATTCAAGCCAGACCTCAAAGAGCGTATGGAATCCTACATGCAAAGGCAACGCCAACCAGAAGAGATTGATCCATTTTCTGACATCTACGGAAACGATGGTCAATCGATTTGGACCAGAGAATCTGAAAAAGTTGCAAACCCGAACGCTTTCACAAGCGATTGGTGAAGGCACAATCAAAGCGTTTTTGGCAGAAGGGTTGTTGGTCAATCCATGCGAGTCGCTGTAGGTTTAGTCCTGTGCATGTTCCTCGCAAGCATACCAATAACGAGTGCTCAATCCGATTCAACTGAACAGGAAGAGTGGCCAGGAGACCCAATAGACAGCCATGTTCACTTGACTTGGGCTGCATTAACACTCGATGTTAATGACTGGGCTGATGAATATCCAGAAATTGTTGATGTTACCAGTGTTGGCGAATCTGAACTTGGTAAATCTCTGTGGGTTGTACGACTTTCTGATTGGTCGAATGAGACCAAACCGAATGGAGACATCAAAGAGATCGTCTACATCGATGGCGGTCACCACGGCAACGAATATCTCGGCACTGCACTCGCATACTTGTCTGCAAAATGGTACATCAATGGATGGGCAGAAGGGAACCAAGAAGCGATCGATGTACTTCAGAACACTGAACTTCACATCCTGATTATGTTGAATCCTGATGGCAATGATTTCGATACTCGATGGAACATCAACCAAGTAGACTTGAATAGAAATTATGACCACTATTGGAATACTTGCCCAACAACTCAACCAGGCAGTAGCGCATTTAGCGAAGCAGAAACTGCTGCGAACTCGAATTACATGAATACAGTTGTTCCTGATGCTGACTTGTACGTTACGATGCACACAGGGGTTTGGATTATGCTCTACCCTTGGGGCAAGTGGCCTGAACAACCTTCTGATTGGGAACTGTTCCATCAGATCAGAGATGATGTCCAAGACAACATCTCCAGCATACCTATTCAAAACGCAAATCAAGGATTGTATCCAAACTGTGGAACGAGTAGAGATTACGGATACGGAGTAATGGGTTACCCTACATTCACCTTCGAAACAGACGATGAGCAATTTGTTCCTGGATCGTTTGAAAATCTCAATGACCGATTGGGTGAAGAAATGGACGTCATGAGATATCTTATCGAAAACGTGTGGTACTGGAGAGCCCGTTTGGATGTTCGTTCAATCGATATTGCTGGCGATAGCCTCACTCTCGATGTCGACAATCAAGGACAAGCATCCACCTCTAATGCAACCTTACAATATCTCAGTTCCACTGGCGATGTTGCATGGACCTCTTCTTCCTTCTCGGTAAATGCGACGAATTCATCTTTGGTTGAAATTGATTCAAGTAATCTCTCGATGGAAGATGGCGGATCATGGCAATTGTACTATCAGATTCGTGTCATTGACTCAGCGCGCTGGGTCTCGGAACCGATTGAAGTAGAAGCAATCATGTCGACGAACAACGAAGATTCCAATCTCCTCGTCGGCTATGGGCTGTTTAATCCAATCACAATTATCGGTTGCTTGGCTGTTGTTTCTCTGTTCAAGAAAGATGAACAAGATGAAGACTGAACTTTGTTTTTGGCTAATAGTTGGTCGCAAGGTTTCAAGTGCTCCAAGTACTTCGCAGTAACCGGTGAAACCATGAAAATTAATGTCAGTTCAAGCCACAACATCGACGGAACGCTTATCCTACCTCTTTTCGAAGGCACAGAAATAGTCCCAGAAGCACATGCAACTGGGCTTCATGTTGCTCTTAAGAGCCAAATAAATCGTATTCTTGCCGATGGAGATTTCAAAGCAAAGGCAAAGTCAACAATGACGCTAATTGGTGGCGAAGGTGGAAAGGCAATGCTGGTTGGACTTGGCAAAGAAGATGACGCTGATCTTCATGCTTACAGAAAAGCTGGTGCTGCTGTTGTCGCTGCTCGTAAGAAGGCACATGGAACAGACCTAACAGTTCGATTCGCAGGAGCCCCTGTTGATTCCATGGGCGCCTTTGGCGAAGGTATGATGCTTCGAGATTACTCCTATGACAACTACAAAATGAAGGACGATGAAGATGATGAAGCCGATCTTCTGGTTCGCATCACATGTGATGAAGGCCTGGAAGATGAACTTGAGGCACTGATCAAGATCCACGAAGGTGTTGTCTCTGGCGTCCATCTTTCTCGAGATCTTGGAAACTGTCCACCAAACGACATGTATCCTGAAGCATTTGCAGATATGGCTTGGGAATGGGCCAAGGATTACGATAACGTCAAAGTGACAATCATCAACTATGAACAAGCCGTAAAGGCTGGAATGGGTGGACTTGTTGCTGTTGGAATGGGATCGTCACGCAAACCATGCATGGTCATCTACGAGATGAATCACGATGTTGAAGGCCGTTGCCCACTCCTTGTTGGAAAAGGAATCACATTCGACACCGGTGGTATCT
>DAKQ01000163.1 GCA_002496635.1 Euryarchaeota archaeon UBA82
ACTTTGGAACCAATCAACGATGGAAAGCCTTCGTTCAAGAATACATGAGAGTTGTCCGAAGGCATCAGGAATCTGCAAAACATCTTTTCGAATATTTAGATTCAAAATCTAGATTGCAACCACAACTTATGTGCGAAGCCTATGACGCTATCTTCCATGAGATTGTACGACGATCAGGAGATGTATTCAGCAGCAGACCAAAACTGTCCAAATGGAGGAAACTTCGATTGGCTGCAAAACTATCCCTCCGCAGAATTCGAGCAAAATGGTCTTGATGCAACAGCATAGGGCACTCCAGTGAGTTGAAGTAGCGGCTAATTAATTGCTGTTGGTTTGAATGTGGTGATTGAAACCGTGATGTTGATTTCTTCCTCGTTATCACTTGTAAACGGTAATGCGTTTGTTTCAACACTTACCTCAAGTGACAGTTGACCAAGCCCTTGCCCAGCCACGACCCAAGGTTCGAGAACTTGGATCTCATTGTATCCTGTCATGTTTTTGTCGCTGCCATCGTATCCATCATATGCTCTGAGATAAAGGTCAATGGCCGAGCCATCTGTTGATGAACCAGATTTGGTATTGTTTTCATCATCCCACTTGGCTACCAACTCATTTTGCACGAGGGTTGCAAAAACTGAATCGATCGGGTCGGCAGGAATACCAGATGTTTCGCCATAGGTAAGTTGTATCGAAAAGCCCCCGATGTAGTAACCCTCAGTCAAGAGAGATTCCTCAATCATGAAATTCACAATGCCGGTATCTCCATCGCCAATGATGACAGAATCAGAGAGGGTTACAATCTCTTCTTCAAAGGAGATAGTCCACTCTAAGTCTCCATCGAGGATGATTCGAACTTTGTCATTATTTGAGACGAGATCTAATGTATTGATTCCTAAAAAGACAAGGAAAAAAACGACAAGGCCAGCGGTTATCTTATTGGCGGTTGAATCATCTAGTAATTCTCCTAGACCACTCATGTCTAAGGAGTTTTTATCCTGCATGTTTAGACCCCCGTATTTGCAAATATGACTGCTAAAACGATGATGTATACGACCAAGAGGCTCATCAAAAGCGACGTGTTTTTCAACATCTGGTCGTTAAATCCATCACCTTGGATTGAATCAATGTCTGAACTGTTGGCTGTGCCAATGAAATTCTCTGTGATTTTTTCCTCCCATCCAATGAAAAAGACGATGCCAATGGCGAGAAGTGTACCTGAAATCATTTGTGGGATGGGAATCAGTGACTGAATTAGTTCTATGATGCTCGACGAGATAATTAAGAGAATCAACAAAATCATAATCCGGATGAGGTTCCTATTTTTCTCAGACGATGTGTCAATAATTTGGAACTGAACCATGAGATAGACTAAGAGAAGAGGTTTGAGAAGGTAGATCAATACACCTGAGGTCAAGTAATTGACAAGTTCAAAAATACTGCTTTCAGTGTCGCAATTTCCTTCAATACAACTGTAGTATGCATCAAGAAGTAATTTGTCCTGGATCCAATTGGCAAATCCTAGGAAGAAGACAATGAATACAATGAGTGAAATAGGCGACAGCCCACGCTTTGATGTTCGAAATGCTTCTCCTGCTAAGAGAGCACATGCCGTGATAGCACCAATACTCCAACCGAGGTTGACTGCGGCGAGCCAAAGTGCTGAAGGGGGTGTTTCAAGTTGAGTCAGTACACTAACGAACCATTCGTTGTTAAGAAAACTGAATGCTGAAAGCCACCAGATCATCTGCCAACCCAACCATATGAGGAGTAGAACTGCACTTGCTTTTGACTCGGAGCGGTATTTCTCTTCTCCTGTTTTATGTTCGAGAATAATTCCACGGATGTATGTGTGAATCCAGAAGAGGCCAACTGCAACCCAAATCCACAGTTGGAAGACAGCATACTCAAAACCTCCAAGGAAAATTAATGGCGGAATCAGAATACAATAAAGCGTAATCATAAGAATGATGAATGAATTCCAAGAAACACCAGTACCCATGTCTTTAGGGATGTGCAAGGCCATGACAAGCATAATGATGTTAAGCGCAGCATTTGTCCCAAATTGAATCAAAACGAGAGTGTCTCTCTTTGTTACGCCATTTAGCGAAACGAGGCCGAAATCAATCGCAGTTGGGGAGACAAATGAATAATATTGATCCAAGAGAGTCTCTGCAAAATTGTAGAACGAAAGAAGGATGAACGTCCAGCCAATCAACAATGCTGAAAAGCGTTTGTGTGAATTTTGATTATCACCGCGATTTGACATGATGATGGTGATAATGCCCAATATCAAGTTCGTAATGGCAGCAACTGGAGCGAGTGATTCCTGTGCCATTACTATCGGGTGTCTGTCTAATCATATAATTCGTTCACACGTCTTTGAAAAAACATACGGTTTATTCAACGAATCTCAACAAAACACCCTGTGCAACAGCATAGGACGCATCCAATGGATTCAAACCCTAACGGCCTCTCGCCCGTTCATGGTTGAGGTTCTACCCGTTTCTGTTACGGTTCTCCTACCGACTCGGAATGAAGAAGAAGCATTGGGCGCTACGGTTGATGCAATCCCTAGAGGATGGTGTGAGTCGCTTGAAATCATGATTGTCGATGGCTCGTCTACGGATCGTACAAGAGAAATTGCACTTGAAAAAGACGTACGTGTTCACTTGGAACCTCGAAAAGGATATGGTAGAGCATATCGAACTGGATTTGCAGTTGCCTCAAATGACATCATCGTCACAATGGATGCAGATTGTACCTATCCTGCCGAACTCATTCCTGAACTCGTCAAGAAACTCATTGATGATGATTTGAAGTTCATCACTTGTGACCGATTGAGCATGGCAGAATCAGGGTCAATGTCTGGCCTACATGGATTCGGAAACTGGGTTCTTTCATTCACTGCTCGAGTATTGTTTGGTTATGGCATCAAAGATTCTCAATCAGGAATGTGGGTTTTCCGCAAGGATATTTTCGAGAATGAAAAGATGCGCCCAACAAACGATGGAATGCCTCTTTCTGAAGAAGTCAAAATCCTTGCGCGAAAGCACCTTGGAAAGAAGAAGGCAATCGAGATCTCTGTTCCATATCGAGAACGTGTTGGAGATGCTGAAATCCACACATGGGGAGATGGTTGGAAGAACCTACGTTTCCTCTATGCTAAGCGAATCGGACTCGCTCGTAAGAAAACAGAATGGGGTCCATTGGCAGAAAATCCAGACAGTCTTAATGGCGATTTGCCAGAACAAAAAGACTGATCATTCCTCTTCAAAGAGTTTCAATGGAGCCAAGTTTGAATCGATGGCCACTCGTTGATACAACATTAACAAGAAAGGAATTGTAACCCACAAAGCCACCCACAGGTATACGGTCACCTCTAAAAATTGAGGAGTGATTGTGCTAACTTCTCCCTTTACTCCGATGTAAGATTCTGCATCAATTGTTCCAGGAGTAGGAGGTTCTGCTTCAACTGCACTTCTGTTAGAGGGGCGCACCATGCCAATATCGTACCCCCCGCCTTCAAACTCCAAGACAAATCCATCGATACCAAAGGAGGTGCCCGTTTCAAATTCTGAATGCGCCAAGAACCCTTCAGAATTATCATTTTCAGCATACAATTCAGGATCACCAGCTGCAGTTGAAAACCATGATATTGGCAGGAGTATCATAATCATAACAAAAATTGTCAAGACCATTGTCATGGAAGTAAATGAAAGCAAGCGACGAGACAGGGTGATCCAAAATCCACTATGCTGCTTCCAAAAATCAAGGAGAATTAGAACCAAAAGAACGGCAGATACCAGCATTGAGCCATAGATTAAACGATGTGTATTGGATTTAATTTCTTCAGGGGTTGGGGATGAAAAAGTTTCATTCCAATCCTCTTCATAGGATTCCTGATTCTGTAATGCAGCTCTTGAATCTCGCTCGCTTTGCCAATGATTCAAACGCAGAGGACCGAACAATTCGACAGAGATATCATCCTGATCTTCTTTCATGTCAATCGTTACATTGACCGCTACACCTTCAAGGGAAAGGGGTCCTTCCTCCACTGATGCTGATAGCTTCCCAACAAACCAAGATTCATCTTCGAGCGAGGCATTCAACCCTTGAAGAACACCCAATTGTACTGCAAGGACAATACAGGCGATAATGCGCCATCGAACAATACGACGAGGTGCTTCCGACAATGGCTCGGATGGAGTTGGACTCACATGCAATCGCGGCTCTCGAGCACGCAACTTGTTTGGATGAATCCGCCCTAAGTGGTATCCATCTTGGCTCATTCTTCGTCCTTAGAACGGATTGTTACAAACATTCCTGCAAGAGCAATCATCGAGACTGTCATTAGAGGCGAAACGAACGGTAGCAAGCTATCTACTTCCTCTTGTGTGGTGTTGGTTTCTTCATCTGTGCTTCCCTCAGAGTCAACTGGGTCCTCAGGCAGTGTCTCAGGATCGATGCCTTCGTTGACTGCTTCAACTTCATCAGTATTGTGTGTTGTAAGATCAACTAAGTCTGCTAATTCAGTTTGGTCTTCAATGACTTCTGCTTCTTCTTGGGCTGCAAGACCTGTGAAGTAAGTAATTGAAACGCCACGTGTTGGTGTGCCGTATGCATTGCTTTGTGGACCGATGAGCGTGTACCATTGCGTGCCGCCAGGGGAGGCAACAACTTGGAATCCAACGAATCTGTCGTCTTCTGTATCAAACAGTGCGTAAGCCATACCATCTTCGTATGCGATATCGAAATCATCTTCAAAGTTTGAAAGGCGATTCTCAAGATTTTCTCCGAAGATTTCCAATGCATTCTCAAGCGTCGATTCTCCAATCGCTTCAACAATTGTTATCACTTTATCACTTGGCTCCATATCTCTTGAAACTGAATCACATTCTTGGCTTTCAGAAACCATAACGTCGTCGCTTAGGCGAGTGACTTCTATATCAATACAATATTCGCCAGGTCCATTGATTGAAGCCATTTCATAGCCGTATGCATAATCGTTATCTGTTACTGCGATTGACCCAGCGTCTGAAGTTGTGCCTTCATCATTTGTAACTGTCCAAGATACTTCATAATCCTCATTGTAATCAAGACCACGGACTTCATAATCGAACTCCATTTCATCTTCTGAAGAGTCCATCATATTAATGTAAATATCATACTGTGGGCCCATAGTTTCATCCTCGCCGTTTGGACAATCTTCCCATCCATCGTTAACACTCCATGGGCCGATCTCCCATGAGTTTCCGTCATCGTCAGTACACCAGAATTCTTCATCGGAGTTATCTCCACAGTCGTCATACCCATCTTGCATGTAATCTTCTGAGATTTCATTCAAATTTGCGCAGGTAAAGTAGCTCTCATCTTCATCATCGCCACCTCCGATGTCATCTGCAATGTCTCCGAATATTTCTTCGAAATTTTCATTGCCCATGAGTGCATCAACGATTGTTGGGTAATCTCCACTACCAACAACAGAGTTTGCCCACATCATAGCCCACATTGCAGGGAATGCAAGTGGTGT
>DAKQ01000014.1:0-1602 GCA_002496635.1 Euryarchaeota archaeon UBA82
ACTGACAAGCAAATCTGATTCGTGACCAACCGCAGAGATAACTGGAATGGGCATTGTTGAGAGTGATCTGGCGACGGGTTCAAGATTGAATGCCCACAAATCCTCAGGAGAGCCACCTCCTCGTCCAACAATCACCACATCAACAGGAGGGATTCCAAGTTGTTCTGAATATTCACTACGACTTAGAGAACGAGCAACAGAAAGCCCACGAGTAATCTCTTCAACAGCTTTTTCGCCTTGTACAGTTACGCCGATAACAGTTCTTCTCAAGCCAGGCCAACGTGTTTCCGAGAGCCGTAGCATATCTGCGAGTGCAGCAGAATCTTTTCCTGTAATAATGGCAAGATGCTTTGGAAACAACGGCAGTGATTTCTTTTCTCGATCGAGCACACCTTCTTTCTGCAAGGTTTCTAACAACTTTTGTCGCTCTTGCTCGAGGGCGCCAATCTTACGAATAGGCTCAATACGTTCGACAATGAGTTGTAATTGCCCGCGTCCAGCATAAACATCGACATTTCCTAAAACAATGACTTCCTGACCTTCTTCAATTCCAGATGGGATTCTACAGCGCCCTTTCCAAATGACGGCACTCATCTGGCCATTATCATCCCTCAAACTGAAGTAAGTATGTCCAGAGGGGTAAGGTTTCCATTGTCGAATTTCACCATGAACTAAGCAATTCCTATTTCGTTCATCAGAGCGTAAACGATTGCGTAAGGACTGAACAAATTCGCCGATGGCAACTGGCTCACTCCCGTCCATAAACACTCATTACGCCGATAGTTCTTGAACACGACTCTTTGTATTCAAGGTATAAGTACCTGTAATGATAATTAGTTAGTATGTCAGCACAACCAGGTGACTACAATTTTTGCAATGATTGTGGAGAAATGTCAGATGAAGAGATGAAGGAATTCCCTCTTGAGGAATGCGAAGTCTGCATGAAACTCGTGTGTAGTAGATGCACGCATTCGAATTGCGGGCCCCTTGAAATGTTTGACTAGACATTGATCAGGAATTACGTTTCAGAGGGTACCTTTTGCAAAGCCAAGATCATTTAAACCGTCGAGAATGCTGTTGTCGCTTCTCAACTTCAGCAAATTTCTTTTTAATTTTCCAGATAAGAAATCGGGCAGCAATTGTTAGTGCGACAATGTTAACCACGAGTAAGAACCACTCGATAGCACCCCATTCTTCAAACATCTTATCACCTCATAATGGTGGTCGAAGGTCAATATCAACGGCACCGCTTGGACACCCAATACAACCGAGCCTTGCTCCGTCTTCAACCACATCTTCGTCTAAACCGGGGGGCAATACCTCTGGTAATGGAACATCACCAGAGAGGAGCGTCACCATGCATGTTCCACAGGTTCCAGAAGTACAGTTTGTAGGAATTGACACTCCAGCATCTTCTGCAAGTTCAACGAGGGTAAAATCAGCTTGTACAGTTGCTTGTCCAAGCAATTGTATTCCTCGGAAAAACCGAACAACTGCATCTGAAGAGATGGTTTCACCTCAGCGGCCAGGCTTGTTTCGAGTCCAACGACCAGTTTGCTTGTTGAAGAACAATCCTGCCTTCTTCATCCACTTGTTGAACTT
>DAKQ01000014.1:1889-5461 GCA_002496635.1 Euryarchaeota archaeon UBA82
GCCTTCTTCATCCACTTGTTGAACTTCGTTGCACCTGCGCCAGTACGTAGAATGAAGTCTTCTCGATCTTCTTGCGCTTGGATGTAATCTTTGACAGCCAATGTTTGGTCAATCCAATCGTTGATGTCCATGAGGCCACCAGTAAGTCCAGAAGATTCGACTTCAGCGCTGATAAGATCAGCTGTTGCTCCAGTTGCTTCCAAATCCTTTCGAAGTTGCTCATTAACATCGGTTAGGCCAAGGTTTGCTGGCTTTGGTGGAACCGGATTTCGAGGTGCTTTATCGACATCGATAATGATTCGAGAACCATTGTTGAGTTTAGCTTCTGCCATGTCGCTGAGCGATGGGGTGAAACTTGTCTCACATTCCCAGCAAATCAATGCATATTCATCGCTTCGATCAGTATCTCTCGATGAACGAGGGTCCATTTCGTCACCGCATTCTGGGCATGCGTGAAAAATAAGTGCAGGAACGTGCTTGCGGCGAAAATCTACAATGTCTTGGGGTGTTCCTTCAAGCTCGAGCATCTCATGGTCACGAGCAGCTTCAAGCCCTCGTGTTTCGAGTTGGTCGCGAATCTTTACTTTCTGATCGTCCTTTCCTTCATCGTTAAGGCTGTTCTCAAGTTTTACAATCAATTCAACAGTCTTTCCAAGACGGTTCATGATGAGTTTCTTGTCTTTGAATGCAGTGACTTTCGCCAACTTGATTCGTTCTTTCTGTTCCGCAAGTTCCGTCAAGACGTCCTTCTGCTTACGCTTGAATTTCATCTCTTCAATTCGACTTTCTTGCTTACGATCTGGAGCGAGAACTTTTGCAAGGAACCGCTCTTTTCCGTGACTCTGAGGTCCAGCAGTAATGATGCTGATGACACCTTCTGCGATGTCAGGTTTCAGTCCATAATTTTCAATTAGTTTCTCAGCGTCGACTTTTTTCAAATCGCCAATTTTGAGACCCGCATCAGCGAGTAGTTGAGCAGTTGTATCATCGATTCCTCGACGAAGTAATGCGAGATATGTGTCCTTCTTTGCCATAACATCCCCTCCGACAATGTAAGCCGAGGGAGCGTTCCTAAGAAAACCCTCCCCCGTAACTGTTCGGTAATAAAGACTCTCAATTCGAGCCTTTTTCAACCCCCACAGCGAGTTCAACCCAGTCGTCGAGCTGAAGTGATTCAGGGCGCAAATCCATTACTTCATGATCCATAAGCGAGGCGATTGATTCCTTCCATCGCTGAGCATGCCAACCTTTGAGGCGAGATATTCTTCGAGGCGCACGCCTCAACGTGCTCCTGATTTTCTTTCTCCTTTCTGCAAAGGCTTGGTGAATCATCATACGAATCAGTCGTTTGTCCGTTGGCCATATTGTGTGATGAGGATGAAGTGAAACGACTTGGGAGTGCACAGCCGGCTGGGGACTGAAACTGTGCGGGGCTACAACATGGTGCTCCTCAACATCCCAATCGAGAGCCACAGTCATGCCGAGTGAACCGACATCACTTGGATGTGCCATCGTCAACCGTTGAGCAAATTCCTGTTGAACCATTAAGATGACAGATTGCAGGGATGTTTCGTTTAATGCGTTGAATTTTGTAATCTTCTCAATCAAAGGTGATGAAATCTGATAGGGTATGTTCGACACAATTTTGGTAATCGATTTAGGCCATTCTTGAACCAGAGCATCACCATGTAAGAGGTTGAGTTCTCCGTTGTTTTGTTGTTCTGAAAAGATGTTGTCAAGATGAAGGACAGGTCCATCATCAAGTTCGATTGCAGTGACCTTAGCACCTGTTTCTAAGAGTGCTTGAGTCAATGTCCCTGGACCTGGCCCGATTTCAAGAACATGGTCATTGGATGAGACCTCTGCTAATTCAACCATGACGCTGAGAAGCTGATCATCGACAAGAAAGTGCTGGCCTAAGTCCGTATTTGGTGGCTGATACGCACGCAGGGAATCAATCAAATCTCTTGCTGATTTCATGCATTCACCGGAAATAGATGGTCGATCAATCGCGGTTGGAGTGTTCTGTCCTCAATCTCAGAGAAGAATCTGCGTGCTAGTAATTCTGCGGTATCAATGCCACACTTTTCGTTTAATTCAGCCATTGAAGCGAATCCTGATGAGCCACGTAGTTCGACCATTTGCTGCGCCTTTTTGTTTCCAATACCATCGAGAAGTTCGAAAGCATGCTGCTTGAGGGATAGGTTTCCTGCTTTATTGAAGAAGGATTGGACGAAGTGCATTCCGAACTCTTCCACAAACAATTGGATGATGAGAGGGAAATCTAACTTTGCTGAGTTGCTCATTCGATCGAGTTTAGCCCCACCAAGAATGGTTCCCTTTGGAGTACCTTCTCCACTTCCGATGTAAATTCTTGAACTCGGAAGGAGGGCTTCTGAAGATTCAACACCAATACGGCACGGAATAAGAGCCTCTTCGGTAAATCCAGTAATGATGCCTTCTGAAGCATCAAAATCAACGACGCGAGCCCATTGAGCATCATACAACGGGGAGGCGTCTTTACGGCGTTGCTGTGGGCGTTGTTGGTCAGGCCCTCTGCGATTACCACGTTGTTGAGGGCGTTGTTGCCTTCGCTGCCCACTCGATTGCTCAGGCTTTTTCTGAGGCTTGGGAATTTCCTTCCGTCCAGTTGCAGGAGGAGGCATACTCGTGTCAACATTCGGTGTTGACTTGTTGAATTTACGAGGGGTATAGTCGCGGCCTGGGCGGCTCATGCGTGGTCACTTCCTTAGGATTTCATTCAACACCGATGTGTTGGCGCACGAGGTCAAGAATTGTGTTGACATCTCCGTCATCTATGGAAGCACGGCGGCTCGCCATAACGGCTTTGATCTCAAGTTCTGTCATTGGCATGAGTTCGGCAAGTTTAGCAGCCAACTCGGGATATTTCTCGAAAGCAGGTACTTCAGCAATAGCAGCTTTGAGTTCTTCAAAAACAGCAGAATCAGTTGCGTATCCATTTCGGTTCTCACTTGCAGCCCATTCAGCGTGGAAAAGGGCAGCACGTTGTTCGTAAGTCAAATCTCTACGGCGCTCTTGAGCACCCTTGAGCAAGTCACGGACGGTGGCAAAATCAACAATCTTTTCTTCTTCGGTCATAAAAATCACTCACTCTAATGGGCGGAGGTGTTCTGGACGGGCGATGACAGTTTTCTGCATGTTTCCATCCTTGACTGCAACGACCCAAGCAACACCTTGTCGGCGTGTAATGAATCCAGTTCTTCCATTGAATCGGCGATGAGGCATACCCATTTGTTGTCCACCATCAAGAACGATAGCAACACGGTCGCCTTCTTCGTAGTTGTGCATGACACGACTAATGTATGTGCGTGAACGGTCCTTTCGTCGTCGACGTAGAACGCTTCTTGTACCTACTCTTTGTCCCTTGGATCGCTTCATTTTAGTGGCCCCCAGTATTCGAAATCAGCATTACGCCTGTTCGAAGCAACTTTGCGACCGACCCACTGCATATAAGCACCGCGATGAATCAATACGCTTCAATCTGCGTGAATATCTCCAACATCGAGCCATTCAACAGTGCATTTTGCTTT
>DAKQ01000014.1:5844-9353 GCA_002496635.1 Euryarchaeota archaeon UBA82
CCAGATTCACAACGGAGTGTAAATTCAACTGCAATGTTTCCATTATCAAGCGTTTCAACACTTGGATTGTTGGTCTCAATGACCCTTCTTCGTCGAACCAGATCAGCTCTTCTGTGTGCAACACGTTCAGGAGTTCTTTGGGCGAGATTAACACCTTCTAACTTGTCAATGATTTCCAAAATCGTCGCCTCATCTGGAAGTGGAAGCATTTCAACGGGTTCCGGATTTGTTTCAAGAAGTTGCTCAATGAGAACTGCTTTTGTACCTTTAGAAGGGCATGAACGTTCCATACATAGAGCAACAAGATCGTCTTTCTTTAGTTTCTTTAATTCAGATTCTTCAAGAATTTTAACTTCAATCTTCTGAAGAGGTTTCTTTGGATTATCTTTCTTATCTCCTCTTCGGCGTTGTTTTCTGCGTCCACGTCCTCCTCGTTGTTGGACGTCTTCTTTCGTCATGTCAAGAGGTGCTATGAGCACATCATACTCGGCCTGTGAAATCGGCTCAACAAGGAATCGAATGGTGTATGATTTTTCAGCAGGAGTATCCTTTACGCGTACAACTTCACTTCGATTGGATGCGCGGAAGTGTGAAACTTCGATTGCGCCATCAGCTTCTTGATTGACAAGATCCATGGCTTCTTCGTAATCGATCGACCATCGCTTTGGTTCTTTGATTTCAAAGACGAAAGGCCGGCCACTTCCCAAGCAACGAACATCGATATCTTCTCGTCCCATGCCATGGAAGGCATGTTCCTTTCCATCAAAGAATGTCATTAATGGTTCGCCGATGAGATCTTGCACACTCGAAGGATATTGTTGCCCAGTCTGTTCACAACGTTGGCAACCTCTTCCTTTGCAAGCACGACAAGGCCATCTCGTCTGTGGAATTCCACGAGCAAGTTTTCGATAGCGGCCATAGATGTAGGCGCTTCGAATATCGAGCGTCACTGTGAGCGTCAATACATCGATGAGAGCTAATACGTCTGGTTTGTCATTGACGATATTAATTGATGCAAGGTTTGATTTTACAATCGATGATACTGCTGAAACAAGAGATGGCTTAAACGGATCAGAACCTCCTGCGCCGTATCTTTTGCGAATCAGATCCTCTTGTTCGATTTGATCTTTGGGAATACGAGCACCAATTTGCAGTTTATTGATATCATAGGGCTCAAGAGCATCCTGTATTAATTCGGCAAGAAGAGGAGCCTCTTCGAATAGATTTTCACAAAACGGGCAGAGAGGTATTTCTTGACGGATGTTCATCAAGCGCTCGTTCCCTTCACTTATTGTTGAACGAATGAGTTGACCAGATTCTTCACCAGTCTGTTGGAAGGATCTTTTCCCTCCTAATCTGCCGAGACATGAATCGCATGTCCCCATTCGAAGCAGATGTTTCAATCCAGCAGGAGATGGAGCTCGAGATATTTCTTCAGTGTGAGAATCGAGTTGTTCGGGTTCATCGGACTGGATGTCTTCCTCAGGTTGTTCTTCAACCTCATCCCAAAGTGAATAATCGGTTGACCCAAAGCCAGAATTGGCATATTGCATCCAATCTTCTTCATCATCTGGTGTTTTTTCATCAACCATTTTCTCACCTACCGCCGGTGGGACAACCCATTCGACCGCATCCTTGCGTGAGCACTTCCCTTCAAGAACACACCGCTTCTATTCTTCTTCGCTTTGTCCAATTTTCGTCGTCTGATGAAGTAATCCAAGTGCAGCGGTTGTTAGAACAAGGCTTGCGATCAAAGAGAGGAAAATCATCGCAGCCGAGAAGATGCCAAAGTTGCTAAACAAGCCCATTGGAGAGAGAGCGATAACAGAGAATCCTGCGATATCAGATGCAGCACTTCCGATTAAGGCCAATCCACAAGCCCCGCCCACTGCATGGAGTGCTTGCTCGTGGCTTTCGCCCTTTTCCCGACTTTCCCTATACCGTTCCGTGACGTGTATGCAATAATCAATTCCAACGCCAAGAGAGATGGTTGCAATCGTTACTGTCACAATGTTCAGACTTGCACCAGTTACCTGCATCAATCCATACAACCACACGACGACAAGTAGAATTGGCCCAAGTGTCACCAAGGCTTGTTTGATTGAGCGGAACCCAATTGCAAGAGAAATAAAGACAAACGCTGAGCCGAGAACAAGCGAAGATTGCATTTCGTTTTGCATTTCAGTAGATGCAATAAATCGTGTGACTGGACGCCCTGTTGTCATAACCCAAGTCAGAGGTTTTTCTTCGGTTGGAGCAGTACCAGGAGCGTCTTGTGTTCCTGTTGAGAGGTTGGTAAAGACTTCCAAATCCCGCCACAATTCATCCATTGCAGGGCCCATGCTTGGGAAGTCTTCAGGACCAGTAATCCCGAATCGAATGAGCATGTGGTTGTATTGAGCAGGGTCTCCATTCACATCGAGCCAAGGTTGGACAGGATTCAATTCCACTTCAGGCATAATGTAGAGGCTAACGATGCTCGATGGAATTGAAGGAATAGGGCCGATACCAGGAACGCCTTCAAGAGTCAGGAAACCGTACATGAAAGCGAGACAATCTCGGTCGCTGGTGTCTAAGAATCCAATTTGAGTGGTTGTGCAATTCATACCGTTTCCTTCGATTTCAGGATCCCACCCACGCGCCTTGAATGGTTCAGGATCTAGAATCAATGAACCTTGGGCGGCAAACAGCAGTTCATCAATGGCAAGCAAATCGATATTTCCATCAGGCGTACGCGTAATCTTTTCAGGAACGCCCTCCTCAACACTGTTCATTTCAGTTCTGAACAAATCAATACCTTCGTAGACTCTTGGGTCAAGAACATCCCCTTCAATCAACAACATTGCAGGCTCTCCCTCATCAGAAAAACGCTCGTTTACGATGTTAACACCTTGAGCGAAGTCTGACGACTCATCAAGGAAATCTTCGACCGCAAAGTCTCCTTCCAAATTTGACATAGCAATGCTTGCGGGAATTGTAACCAAGAGAGCAATTGTGGCCAAGACGAAGGAATTTCGGAATCGTCCACTTTGAATTGTCACCCAACGAAGCCACCGTTCAGGAACAAGATGAGTGATGTGTTTCTCCTTAAGCTTCTTTTGTTTCTTCTTCTCCAGCCATTCATCGACACTCAATCGAAGGATTGGAACCCAAAGCCCAGTGAGAAGGAAGGCAGCAAAAATTCCCATTGCAGCTTCAACTCCAAACGATCTTAATGCAGCAATATCTGAGAATAGATTTGCTGAAAATGCAGCCATGGTCGTGATTGATGTAAGGAGAATTGCTCTTCCAACACGGTTGAGTGTTATTGTCCCGGATTCGGTTGGGGACTTTCCGTTCCGGCGCTCCTCTTTGTAGCGATGTAATGCGTGTAAAGAGTCATCAATACCTAACGCAAGAACAAGAATTGGTAACAGATTTGAAAATTGAGACCGGGCGATGATTGAGATGCCAAATAGATTGGTGAACGATGAAAAATGGCCGATAAGACCCTGCATCCACAACAATGC
>DAKQ01000107.1:0-285 GCA_002496635.1 Euryarchaeota archaeon UBA82
GAATCGTCTAGACATGGTCGTTTATGCACCAGGGCGTACAACAACATATCCATCATCTCCTCCTGATAAGGGATTAAGATATCATTATCTTGGGGGTGGAAATGAAGTTGGTAATGTAGGAATTGTACTTGAAGATCCTACAGCAAACCGTTTGTTACTTGATTATGGTCTTGCTCCAACTAAACCACCTCGCTATCCAGATGAGGCACCATATGTTTCGGATGCCATTATCACTCATTCACATATTGATCACTTAGGAATGGTTCCTTGGTTGGCCTCAAACCA
>DAKQ01000107.1:666-6011 GCA_002496635.1 Euryarchaeota archaeon UBA82
CATAAAGTATCTTCAATCGAACGATACCCTCTGCCTTGGGATAAGCGAGATATTGATATTGCATTATCAGCTTGGAACACTCACAAATTCAACAATCCTTGGGAACAAAACGATTGGAAACTAGAACTTCATCGGGCAGGACACATACCAGGTGCAGCAATGTTGCATGTCGATACTGGGAGTAAGAAAGTTCTCTTTTCCGGAGATTTCGATACTCGTGACTCTCAACTTGTTAGCGGTGCAAAACCCGTTAAAACCGACGTATTGTTTGTTGAAGGAACATACGGTGGCCGAGATCACCCTGTAAAGGAAGAAGAGAATCTTCGTTTTATCGAGCGAGTGGTAGAGGTTGTACAAAGAGGAGGGACTGCACTTGTCCCAGCGTTTGCTAATGGTCGAACACAAGATGTCGTAATGCTTCTTCACAAACACCTACCACATCTTGATGTTCACGTTGATGGAATGGGCAAACGCGTTGCAAAACTACAGATGGAACACCCTGAAACTCTACGAGATCCAAAAGCTCTTGAAGATGCATGGAGCTGGTGTAGAAGGGTTTCAAGCAAATCAGATAGGAAAAAAGCACTCGCTGCAGATGTCATCGTTTCAACATCAGGAATGCTTGATGGAGGCCCGTCAATTTGGTATCTTAATCGATTACGGCATGATCCTAAAAACGCCTTATTACTAACAGGTTATCAGGCTAGAAATACCGGAGGTCGTCGATTACTCGAAGAAAACCGAATCCCAATCTTCGGCAATTTAACACCGATAGATCTCGAGATTGATCAATATTCCTTTTCGACACACGCTGGCCATAGTGAAATTGTCCAGTTTGCTAAGGATTGTAAAGCAGAAGATGTAGTGATTTACCACTCGGATCCAAACATGGCAAGACCACCACTTGCTAAGGCGTTAGAAGAAAATGGGCACAATGTACATGTTCCAGAAAACGGTATTTCTGGAATACTTGAATGATTCATTCAGCCGAAGAGGTTGAATATATCAACCTAAAGGGACTGTTGATACTCATGGCGGCAAAAGCACCAGGCGGGAAGAAGCGTCCACGAAGGAAACGTAAGTTGCGACTCAGTCTTCGCCAAAGTAAAATTAAGAAGGCAGACACCTATACAGACAGTCTTGGATGGTCGACAGATGTTGGTCGAACTTTGGAAGATACTCCTAAGAAAGCTGAGCCTGAAACACTTACAATTCAATGCGATATGTGTGGCTCAAGGTTGAAAATACGAAAACCGACTCGGGCTCGTTATTCAGTAACATGCTCCTATCCAGAATGTGGAAACGTTATGTCTTTTGATTAAGATGAAGCGAGCAATCCTCCTTTTCTTCGTTTTCATATTACCTTATTTACAAGGGTGCTTAGGAACTTCTGAAGAAGTTTCTGATCAAACAATTCGATTGGCTACAACAACATCCATGCGGGATTCAGGACTCTTAGCAGAGTTATTACCAATCTTTACCGAAGAAACAGGAATTGAAGTTGATGTTATTGCTGTAGGTTCTGGGGCTGCTATGAATCTTGCAAAAGCAAACGATGTGGATGTACTCATATCCCATTCTCCGGCGAATGAAATTCAGTTTATTGAGGAAGGTTATGGAATAAACAGAACTACGTTTGCTTGGAATAGATTTGTATTAATTGGACCATATCAATTAAGCGGTAATTTATCAGAAGCAATGTCATCTCTTATCACTGAAAATAAATGTTTTATTTCGAGAGGTGATTCATCAGGGACGCATATCAAAGAGCAAGATGTTTGGAGAAGTGTAGCGGAGATTAATGATTTTACATTCATAAACAACGAATTAGGATATCATCCAGATTGGGAGGGCTACCAATCAATTGGCCAGGGCATGGGTGCTGCGATTACAATAGCCAACGAGTTAGAATGTTGGACTCTATCAGATAAAGGAACAGCATTATTCCGTTTAGATAATATTGAGTTAGGGATTCAAGAATTTGAATCATTGGAATTGGTAAACCCCTATTCGGTTTTATTATTAGAAAATAATAAAATTTTAGAAACGACACTTTTTCGAGATTTTCTACTAAACAATCACGATTTAATTGACACTTATACAGTTGGTAATCAAACTCTCTTCCAGAGTGGTATGCCTTAGATAATATTCTATCCAATCCATTTTCCAGATCGAATTTGCTGAGCAACCTTACTTTCAGATTTTACCTCTTTTCCTTGATGGATGAATATTGTTCGAGTAGCTAAACGTTCTGCTTGTAAGACATTGTGCGTTGCGAACAGGACACATCCTCCGCGTTCTTTGAAATCAAGGACTTCTTGTTCAATTTTTTCAATAGATAAACCATCAAGTTCAGACGTAAATTCATCAAGGATCAAAATTTTTCTATTCATTGCCAAAGCTCTCAGGAATACAAGCCGCTGTTTTTCCCCACCAGATAACGATTCTGTGCGCTGTTTTTCCTTTTCTTCTAACCCACAAATTTTTGCAAGCTTCTTTCCAGCATTTGGCAAACCATCTTGAACCATAATTGGAAGTTGTAGTTCCATGGCAACTGTGTCCATAACCAGTGTTGGCTGTTGCGCTACATATGCAACATCAAGACTTACTCCAGAATCATTACCTTCCAATCCACAAATTTTTCTTAGTAAAGTGGATTTACCCGATCCAGATTCTCCCATCAAAGCAATAATTTCTCCTTGATTAAGCTCGACTGAAAAGGAGTCCAGGATTACTACATCGTCCTTTTCGACACAGAGGTTCTCTAGTTTAATATTGAAATCCTCAAAGGAACCCAAATCCCTTTCATCTTCTCCGAAATGACCCCCACCAAAGAAATGAATCCGTTGCAATAATTGAATGCAGAATGCTACAACCAGTGATAAAACAAGAAGCACCCCCCCGAGTTGTAACGCAGCATTCATCTCTCCAACAGAGGTCTCAAGCACAACACTCGTAGTAAGCACTCGCGTTTTTCCAGCAATGTTTCCACCAACCATCAAAACAGCACCTACCTCTGCAATCGCTCGACCGAAACCAAGTAAAACAGCATTGACGATTCCCCTCCGGGCACAATACATCTCAAGAAAAACTCGTTTTGATTTCTTTACATTCATGACTCGAAAAACATCTCGTTTATCTTCTGACACACGCTCCAAAGCGCCCCACGCAACTCCGAGAATAAGTGGAAAAATGAGCAATGTTTGTGCTAAAATCATACCCTCGATTGTGAACAACCAATTGAGATCTGCGAGCACACCATCTTTCGATAAAGCAAGATAGACAACAACACCAACAACGACTGGAGGTAGGCCATACAACGCTTGAACAACAATCCGCAACCCCTCCTTTCTCCTCCAATTCGTATTCGCCAATAGAAGAGCGATAGCAAGAGCAAAAAAAGTTGCTAATAGAGTGGCAGTTCCGCTTGTGACGACAGTCCGCACGACTACATCCCATAGGCTTGAAGAAGTGACCACGTTATACCCAGACGAGACAAACCTTTGAGGTTGGCGAACCGACCCACAGCCCGTAGCACATCTATGCGGGGTCCAAAAATGTCTGAAATTCCAAATTACATTTCTCTCGATGAAGCCATTACGATTGCACAAAAGTATGCTATCAAAACAGAAATCGAATCCACCCCTTTGGATCAAGCCCATGGCCGAATACTTGGTTCCGATTTACCATCAAAAGTAAACGATCCTCCATTCGACAATTCTGCAATGGATGGTTTTGCAGTACGATTCGAAGATACTGAGACGGCACCGACGACGTTGCGAGTAGTGGCAACATCACAGGCTGCTGCCTCGAATGATTCGGTTTCTATTTCAACCGGTGAAGCGGTTCGAATTATGACGGGGGCTCCTATGCCAAAAGGAGCAGATGCAATTATTCCAATCGAAGCATGTGTTGTAGAAGGCGATTCAGTCACGCTTACTCAACCATCCAAACCACACTTCATTCGTCGTTGCGGAGAAAATATCAAAGAAGGAATCATTGGTTTGAAACAAGGAAACTATCTTTCACCTCAATCTATTTCGATGTGTGCTACGATGGGATATGACCACCTCCCAGTGATGAAGAAACTCAAGATTGGAATCATTTCAACAGGAGATGAACTCAAATCTCCAGGAGAGCCCCTTTCCTTTGGAGAAATATATGAGTCCAATTCATACGGCCTTTCAGGCCTTGTGCAAGCTCTTGGACACATTCCCGTTCGATATCCTGCAGTAATTGATTCTCTGAGTAAATTACGAACACAATTCAACGAAGCAGCCTCTGAATGCGACCTCTTTCTGACATCGGGCGGCGTTTCAATGGGCGAATGGGATTTTGTTCGCAAACTGATGGAGGAAGAAGGAGACATTGCTTTTTGGAGAGTTCGCATACGACCTGGCTCACCACCACTCTTTGGCCATTGGAACGGAACACCGATGTTCGGACTTCCTGGAAATCCAGTCAGTAGTCACGTGGTATTCCGTATGCTTGTAACGCCGTATCTTCGAACCTCACTCCAAACATCTTTTCCAATCGATCGAATTGTTCATGCTAAACTCTTGACCGATGTCCGTTCAACAAACGACTGTCTAACGTTGAGAAGAGTGAGCTTACGTTCAACAAAAGAAGGATTCCTTGCAGAACAACCGAAACACCAAGGGTCTGGAAACATAGATAGTTTATCTTCTGCAGATGGCCTTACCTTACTTCACCCCGGCCAATCAGGTAAGATAGGGGAATGGATTGAAGTGCTCTTACTTTGAGGTGAAATTATGCGAGTAACTGTTTCTGATGAAGGCACATTACTCGACCATCTCAAGAAAATGCAACCGTCTACAAGTAACAATGTCTTACGTAAAATGCTTACAAATCAACGGGTTCAAGTTGATGAAACTGTGATTCACAGAGCAAAACACATCGTTCAATCTGGGCAAATTATCGAAATTCTTCCTCGGCCGAAAATGACAATTGAAGAAAAACAAGAAGTATCGGCGAAAGAGAATGGTCTTGATATTCTTCACGAAGACGACCACATCCTCGTTGTTTCAAAGCCCGCAGGACTTCTTTCAGTTGCAACGAACAAACTCGAACGCGACACACTTCACAATAGGTGCGTAGAATATTGTAAAATGAATGATCGGAAAGGCTGGTGCTTTATCGTTCATCGTCTGGATAAAGCAACTTCTGGCATTATGATATTCGCAAAAAATGAACAATCAAAACGGTATCTTCAGGAGCAATTTACAGAACGACAAATCCATCGACATTATGTCGCACTCGTTGAAGGACTGGCAGAAGAAGGAAGCTCAACCCACCATCTCATTGAAGACAAAACGCTGAGAGTC
>DAKQ01000047.1 GCA_002496635.1 Euryarchaeota archaeon UBA82
CCAATCAGATGATGTTGGAGTTGTGCATGTTTCATTTGGAGATGTTGTCGATGTTGATGATGATCGTCAGTTCGGAATTCTATCAGGCGACGACATTGTTGCCAGACTCTCAATTGAATTACCAGATATTGAATCACTTGTTTTTGCTATGGGTGGTGTTGACGGTTTGCTCAAAGTTCCTCCTCATATTGCAACAGAAAAAGATCTGATAGAGACATGGTCTCCTGATGTATCCTATGAAGGACTCCATCAAGCAGATATTGATGTTACTGGAGGCATTGGATTGAAAATTCAACGAGGTCATTTAGTAGTACGCAACGGTGTCAGTGTTCATTTGATCAATGGAGAGTATCCAAATCGTATACTGGATTTTGTGTGCGATAGGCCTTGGAGAGGTACCACAATTTTACCCTGATGTGATTCTATGGATTTTGCGATATACTCGGTTGGAATTATTCTTGGTTTTTCAGTCATACGTTGGTTAACTGAAAATATCAAATTTCATATTCGGAATAATATTGTATGGGTTCATCATTGGATTCTGGCCTTTGTTGCTATGATTGCATTATTCTTTTTCGAAATAGAGTATCCGTTCCTATGGGGGATTCTTACCGGTATTGCACTTGAAGGTCTTGGTCGTAAAAATTGGTCAATTCGTCGAAAGTAGGAACAATTTCTCTCCGTAATGAGGCGAACTGACTATGTATTGGGTGCATAAAGACTGGTTGGGGCTCATATGTCGAACTATGCATCAGGAGATGTTCCAGAAGCTGCTATTGACGAGCAGGCTGCTGGTTTGATGGCATCTTCAACCATTGATGCGACTCAAGCAAACATGATGGCCGAAGCGGTTTTGCAAGTTGATGAAAACGACCTTGTGGTGGGTCCTATAAGCAAGGCAGATAGCCACTATGGTGCAGGTTCACTGCATCGTGCATTTAGCGTTCTATTGTTTGATAAGAACAACCGCTTGCTTTTACAACAACGAGCACATGACAAAATCACCTTCCCAAGTGTCTGGGCAAATTCCTGTTGCTCACATCCTCTAGCAAGTGCAGAAGAGATGGATGAAGAGAATGCTATGGGTGTAAAAATAGCAGCTGTTCGAAAACTTGAACAGGAACTAGGAATCAATCCAAGTTCTGTTCCAATCGAAGATTTTCACTTCATAACGAAAATGAAATACACTGCTCGCATGAATGCAGAATGGATTGAACGGGAAATTGATCATATACTGATGATTCAAGCTGACGTTGAAGTCCATCCTAATCCAAATGAGGTTGCTTCTATTCGATGGGTTGACGAACACGAACTTGAACAGATGCTTGTTGCTGAAGATTCAGATGATATTGTTGCACCTTGGTTCCGTTGCATTGCAGCTCGAGTGATGAATGAAGATTGGTGGAAGGCTATCGGGGATGCAGATGCATGTGCATCGCTTTGTGATGATTTAATCCATGATATGGGAGATGTGACTCACATGCTTCCAGGAGCAATAGGTGCTGACTTAGCAACGAGTTTGAAAGAGGTTCGCCCGTTTATTGAGCGTCGTATTGTCGAAAGTCTGCAAGCATCGCGTCATGATCGACTCGCTGCAGCAATGCTTCACTTGATTGAAGGTGGCGGTAAGAGGATGCGTGCTACACTTCCTTGGCTAGTCGGTAGGGCTGTAGGTGATACGCACTCTGGCTTGTTGGATATAGGAGCAGCGATAGAAACAATTCACAATTTTACACTTGTCCATGATGACATTATGGATGATGATGAAATCCGAAGAGGTAGAAATGCAGTTCACGTCGAGTATGATGTTCCCACTGCAATTAATGCAGGGGATGCAATGCTTGCAATCGCCTTTGAACGTCTTGTAATGTCTGCCAACATCGACATTGAAGACATACCATTCCTGGTCAATCGGATTGCTTGGATGGTACGTCGTGTATCTGAAGGTCAACAACTTGACATTGAATTTGAGACCAGAGAGAGAGTTTCTGAAGAAGAATATCTTGAGATGATCGAAGGTAAAACAGCAGTTATGTTCCAAATTTGTGCTGAACTTGGCGCTCAAGTTGCGGGCTCAGATCAGGATATCATCGATTGCTTGTCGGAATGGGGACTTTCAGTTGGGCTTTGTTTCCAACTCATGGATGACTTAATCGATGTGCTTTCTGATTCTAAGACATTGGGTAAACCTACAGGATCTGATGTAGCACAAGGTAAGCAAACACTGATGGTAATCCATGCATTAAATCAACCAGATAGTGAAGTTAAGAATAACTTACTTAATGTGCTGGGGATGGGTGAATCGGCTTCACCCGAAATGATTCAACAGGGTGTCGAGTCGTTAAGTCAACTTGGTTCAATCGCTTATGCTCGAGATAAAGCGAACCAATATCACAAGAAGGCTCATGCATGCCTCGACCGTTTACCAGATGGTCCAGCCATGCTTGCACTTCGCGAATTGACTGATCTTCAACTCAAGCGATTGAGTTGATTTCAAACGTCTCATCACTCTTGATGACTCCTTCAGTAATCACTCGTGCATACCAACGTGTTTGGTTTGGATTTAATTTGTGAGACAGGTTTTTGAATTCTCCACTTGTAAACGAATCCCGAATTGTTTTGCATGGTGGTGCTGGCGTTGTAACCTCCAATTCTACTTGTTCGAATGTTAATCGAGTACCTTGTTTCAGTATGGATGCCTCAATATCTATCAGAAGGTTTTCTCCAGTTGTACCGCCATCTATGGGGTGACCCTGGTCTTGAAGGAGTTCAAGTGTTTGACTCGATAAAATACAGACAGCACGATTTGGTCCACCGTGGTGTTTTGTATCCCGTATACGTTCTCCTAGGACTCCATTGAAACGTACGTCTATTGAATCAACTGATGGCTTTGGAACGCCACCTTCCTCTGTGGCAAAAATGCCGAGGATGGATCCAGTCAACATGTTCAATCAGAGTAGTAAGATTCTGAGTTTGGCTCTGGCTTCAATCCCTTACGGGTACGAATTTGAGCAACAACCTTGTCGAACAATTGTGGAGGAAGCATTTCGAATCCAAGATTCTCTGTGTTCCAAACCGCACGTCCTTGAGATGCTGCACGAATATCGTTTGAGAAACCGAATGTCTCTGCAATTGGAAGTACACCAACAACAGTTGTCACTTCACCTTCACTTGGCATGTCTTCGATGATACCACGACGGTTGGTAACTTCACGAGTTACTTGTCCAAGCCAATCGTTTGGTACTGAGACGAAAGCTTTCTGCATAGGTTCGAGAATGATTGTCTTAGCACGCATCATTGCACCCTTGAGTCCGTTACGGACAGCAGGGATTGTTTGTGCTGGGCCTCTGTGAATCGCATCTTCGTGGAGCTTTGCGTCAGTTAGACGCACAAACATTCCTTGTACAGGTTCATCAGCGATTGGTCCCTTGACACAGACTTCATTGAATGCTTCAATGATCAATTCACGAGTTTCGTGGAGTCCTTGAATACCCTTGGTGTCGTTAACCAGAACGTTGGTTCCGTTGATAGCGTAAATCTTACGCATTAGATCTTTATCCATTCCAAGAGTACCGAATTTGTTTCCAACTTCTTTAGCGTCGTTTGGACGAACAGTTCCTTCCTTGAATTCTCCAGAACGTAGAGCAGCAACAACTTCAGGAGTGAGTGGTTCGACTTCGAAGAAGAAACGGTTGTGTCGGTTCGGTGATTTACCTTCGAACGGACGGCCACGGTTGCTTCCTTGTAGGCCTTCTCTGTAAACAACAATCGGTGGGCTTACGCTTACCTTGATGTTCTGTTCCTCTTCGATTCTGTAGACAGTAATCTCAAGGTGAAGTTCTCCCATACCAGCGAGTAATGCTTCTCCAGTTTCCTGGTTTGTTGTAACCTTAAGGGAAGCATCTGATTTTGCTAGAGAGCGAAGAGCATCAATGAATTTTGGAAGATCTTTCATGCTCTTTGGTTCTACAGCAACTGTAACAACTGGGTCTGAATAGTGGCGAATTGCTTCGAACGGAGTAAAATCCTTGTCTCGTGAAAGTGTTACACCAGCAGCAGCACTTCGGATACCAGTTAGCGCTGCAATATTTCCAGCGACAACCTTTGGAACTGTGATTCTGTCTCCACCGACCATCATGCTGACTTGTTGAACACGCTCTGCTTTGGAAGCTCCAATAGCGAAAACGGATTCACCTTGTGAAATTGCACCGGAATAGATACGACCGACTGCAACTTCTCCTGCGTGAGGGTCCATCCAAATCTT
>DAKQ01000025.1:0-3575 GCA_002496635.1 Euryarchaeota archaeon UBA82
ACAAGGACAGTATCAGACAAGCCGTTAGGTGTATTATTAGGAATTGTTTGAGAAATCGATTTTTCTCCACTTGTCCAATTTAGTTCAGGATTTACATTTGTCCAATTTGTAGCGATATGCACTGCTAGACCAGCATCAAGAGCTCCATGACCATACTTGTGATTGAAATCATGGCCTGCACCATTGACACTCCAATCGTTGTCTGAAGCATCATTCGTTCGAGCACTATGAACAAGAATATGCTGGACATCACGATAGGTTAAGTTAGGATTTGCATCAAGCATGAGGGCGACAACTCCTGAAACGAGAGGTGTAGCGCTACTTGTTCCTCCAAAATTATTGTAGATGTCTGAAGAAGTATATCCACCAGATCCTCGTATATCGGTGGTTGTGATTCCTTGGGAACCGCCGTTTGAGTGTGCAGCAACCAAGAGATTTGCACCATCTTCGCTGTAGTAGGATTGTTCTCCAGAGTCGGTAATGGCTGCAACTCCTATTGTAAATCGAGTATTTGCATATCCGTCATAATTGGAATTGTCACCACTGGTTCGGCCGTTACCTCCTGCCAGTGTTGTAATGGTTCCTAGGCCTCCTCTGCCGAGGTATACATTGTCTTCCAATGAGGCTTGCAAAAGGGGTTCAGGGCCCTTGAGAGTTCGGCCGTTATCGCTGGGTCCCCAAGAGTTTGAAGAGACACCAACAATGTCTCTTCTATGACCGATAGCATCAGCCTCATCTTGGTCTGTGTTTGAACAAGCAATAAGTCTCAAACCGATAAGATCAGCATCAAGAGCAGCCCCCGTGACGCCATTGTTGTTGTTTCCTTTGGCACCTGCAACGCCTGCGGCAGCAGTTCCATGCCCGTCATCTGATGTGGGGGTAGGGTCTCCATCATTTCCACAATAATCGTAATCGATTGAGGTGAGATAGTTTGGAGAAAGATCTGGATGCTGGTGGTCCACTCCATCATCAACAACTGAAATCAGAACTCCATTTCCAGTTGCTGTATTCCATGCACCAGTTACATTTGCATCTTCTCCCATTGTACCAGAACCTTGCCCTGTATTGAGCAAATGCCATTGCGATGAAAACGATGGATCGTTTGGAATAAAACGTGGTGTGTTCGTATGTTCATGGATAGCAGACCAACGCTCAACCACATCAATTGAATCGAGTTGATTTCTGAGTTCCGCAGATTCAGAAATTTCGATAATGAACGAACCTTGAATCTGAATTGGCTGTTCGATGGTCTTGATTTGGAATGGAAGGGCATCTCTCAATTGGGATTCGGATTGGCCGCACATTGTTGGCATATACAACAACCATGAGTCGCTTTGTGGGGTGGAATCATCTGTCATTGCCCGTATGAAAGCGTTGTTGACTCCAAATGAGAGTTCTTGAGGTTGGCACTCAAGAACATCTTCTTTCGCTTCAGCATGGACAAATGACAAGGGGCCCGATACGAGTAGAAAAACCAAAACCAGGCCTACTCGCATGAATCTATTCTTAGCCGACATAGCATAGAAAACCTTGCTTCGATGCAATAGCAAACTTTGACATAGAGTATCATTACGCAAATCCATGCGAAGTTTAGTCACAGGCGGTGCAGGATTCATTGGTTCACATTTGATTGACCGTTTAGTCGAACGTGGTGATGATGTTGTTGTTCTGGATAACTTATCCAGTGGAAAAGAAGAGTTTCTCGCTCATCATTCCGATCAAGTCACACATCATCATGTCGATATTACAGACTATGAATCGATGTCTCCTTACTTCAAAGGCGTTGATGTGGTCTTCCACTTCGCTGCAAATCCAGACATACGCCTCGGTACTCAAATCACAGATACTGATCTCAGGCAAGGTACTCTCGCAACGTACAACGTTGTCGAATCAATGCGAGTCCATGGAGTTCCAACCATTATGTTCGCCTCTTCTTCAGTAGTTTACGGGGACAATGCTCCGATGCCAACGCCTGAGAATCATGGCCCATGCATGCCGATTTCACTCTATGGGGCAAGCAAATCTGCTGGTGAGTCACTCATTAGCAGCTGGGTTGGAACGTTTGGCCTACAGGGTTATATTTTCCGATTTGCAAACATCATCGGTGATCGTGGAACACATGGTGTCATCTTTGATTTCATCCATAAATTGAAGAAAAATCCAACTGAACTCGAAGTTCTTGGTGATGGACGACAAGAAAAGTCCTACATGGAAGTCGGAGACTGTGTCGATGGTATTCTTCACATCATGGGAAGCCAAAATGAATCTCTCAATCTTTTCAATCTTGGTAGTCATGACACATGCAGTGTTCGACGTATTGCTGAAATTGTCGTCGAAGAGACGGGTTATACTGATGCCAAGATCGCATACACGGGGGGTTCTCGTGGCTGGGCAGGAGATATTCCACGGGCTATGCTTGCAATCGATAAAATGAACTCTGCGGGTTTCAATGTTAAATTCAACAGCGAAGAGGCAGTTCGACACACTGCACGTGTTTTGATTCAGGAAATTGGTCTCGATAATTGAAATTAGTCTTCTGTACAATACCATTGCCCTTATGGGGAAGCATCGATTGGAGTCGAATGGTGAGATGATGGAGAATCTATACCGTTCAGAAGAAGCAAGTGCCCGTGGTGAAGCAGCAATTATTGTAATATCCCTGTTCTTTGCAGGTCTTCTTGTTGTTGCTTTTACATCCAATCCAATCTCAACTGGAACACAACCTGGAGAGCGAGCTCCTCTTTTCTCAGGGAAAGCGTACGATGGAAACGGATGGCAAACCTTCGTTTTTGATGATCTCTTGACTCCTGAATGGAGCCCTAACTCTACAGGCGATGCTCCGTGGATTGCTATTGAATTCATGGATACTGATTGCGGACATTGTAAATCAGCAGCAGAAAAAGTTGGAAACTGGGCTCAACAATATTCGTCGTCTGTATGGGACGGACCAGAAGTAATCTTCATTGCAATTGCAGTAGAATTTGTTGCTGATTCCTCCCGCTCTGAAATTCAAACATTCCGTGATTCGAATGAACATACTTTCCCATATGTGGATGACCTTGATCTTGAAGTCGTCGATAAGTGGGAGGTTGGTGGTACGCCAGCTTATTTCTTGGTTCAGCCTGATGGTATTGTCGCATGGAATTCTGCACAAACTGTCAACTCAATTGGCTGGGATGCGAATGCAGAAGAGGTATTTGCTTTATCAGATTACACTGGAGACAACTATATCGAACTCAATGAGGCTATCGAACAATTAACTAAGAAATACGGAGGTGCAACACAATGAATGAATATGCTATTCTATCGATACACGGTTCAATCATCCTCATTGGAGTGATTCTCATGACGCCATTTGGCGATGCGATTGGTGGATTCCTTGTCAACAAGTGGCCATCTACAGCAACCAAGCGTGGCCGTATGCTTGCAGGTTTAATGCTCGTCTGTACTGGCGGTTTTACTGTTTCAGCACATACTCTTTGGATGCACAACAAACTCAGCGAGGGAGGAAGTGTCTGCTCAGGAAGTTCAATCCTCAATTGTGATGGTTTAATTGGAAATCCAGATTACAATAC
>DAKQ01000025.1:3954-14130 GCA_002496635.1 Euryarchaeota archaeon UBA82
TGGCTCGCTGTGACGGTCGCTAAGGAACCACTTGCACTTTCAACACCCACATTCCTCAAAGCAGGGCTAGGAGCTACAATAGCAGGTCTCCCAGTTATCGGACTTCTTGTGAGTTACGAAATTAAAGAAGGTTTGATTTGTCCATTTTGTACGACAGCACACATTGCCAACGTCATTGCGATAGTTGCTTTCTTCTTGCTGCTAAAGATGTATGAATCAGATGAATGGGCACCTGATTTGAAGAAAACCAGGAAGTGATTCTCTGAACCGTGACGCAACTATTGTTGCTCTTGCAGTAATCTGTCTTCTTGTTGTTGCATATCAAGGTGGTTACATACTTTCTGATGAGGATTCTTCGGATTCAACCTCTACGAGCGAACCACAGCAAGAATCAGAACAAAGCAATTCACTTGATGAGATTCATCCTTTAGCCTCAACATGTCTTTCTCATGGAGAATTAACTCGTCATGATCACATGTATCTTACGATTCAAATCGAGGATGAATTTGTGACAATTCCAGAAAATGTGGGAGTCAATACCAACACCTGTAATCAATCAGGTGCAAACATGCACGTTGTACACACACACTCTTCCGATGGCAAATTACATTTGGAGATGCAAACTGATGAAGATGTAGAACTGGGTGTCTTTTTCGATGTATGGGGGCAACACTTCGATGAGACTGGGATCTTTGATTATCGAGTCAATTCAACTCATGAACTCGTCATGTACAATCGTGATGTGAATGGTACACTTGAGGAAGTTGATTCGTTTGACCACTACATCCTCCTCAATAACCAAGACATCATCATCAGTTATCGAGAACGAGTTTAAGGTATGAAGAGTCCTTCAAAAATAGGCCCTTTCTCAGATTTGCATTCTTCGAGACGAACGATGGTAACATCAATCCGATCAGTTTCAGTGTAGATTCGCCTTAACTCATGCAACAATGCACGTTGGACATCTTCCTTATCAGTTCCATAGAGAACTGAAAGGTGTTGGTTGGTTGTATCGTTAACAACTGCAATGAATTCCACCATCCATTCCTTAACATGGTCTTCGTCATGCGAGTTTGCCTCAAATGTTTCTTCCATGGTATTATATTGTCACAATACCTTATCAATGAATGGGTAGATTGCATCGTCATCTTCCAGATTCCGGTATAAAATACCGAAAAAGAGAATTTTTTGATACATTTACTCCTCTTCTTTTACCTTTTTCTTATTTTCGAAGGAGAAGATTCCTAATGCTCCTATGCAAACGAAGATAATAATCGGTAGAATTATTGGAATTTCAGTGGATTCTTCACGGTGTGGATCTTTGACGCTTATCTCCACTACGCCAAGAGGAATGGAATCTTCTATTGTTTTGTTGAGCAAAGCTTCGTTTGTGTATTCATGTACGACGATGACGCTCCATTCATCCATTGAATCAATTGGATAGGTTGCCATGAAGGGTGCGATAATGGTCGTATCTATGGAAACTGGATTGCCAACAAATGGGAATTCTGCAAGTCCAACGAGAACCCTGTCTCTCGACTTCGTTCCTGGATTGATGAATTCATCTGAAATCTGTTTGTCGTGTTGTACGAAGAGTATGCTAATCTGTGTTTGGTTGTCAGTTGCTTGTTCGATAGGTGGAAAAACAGAAACTTGAATTTCAGTATCATTTGTCTCGACTGTTACTTTCAAGTTTGTATAGCCGCGTTGGCTTGACTCTTCTTTCAAGATGTCACTTTGAACATCTGGCCATGATTCTACACCTTCTCGAACCAGTCCGTTGTGAACGACGAATGATGGTGTAGCCTTAAGATTTGGATGTTGAAGTCCCAATCGCTCAAGACGATGCTCAGCTGCTGGAGGCTGAAATGCATCAATATCATCACTAGGGTGGTAGGAAATCATTGAAATTCGACTACCATGATCATCGGTTATGATCTCTAAATCCTTATCGATTTGAGCACAACTTTCACACCATGTTGCCGTGTATTCTTCAACAAGAATGGAGTATCCTCCTTCGATGAATGCTGAGCCCTTCCACGATTCGGGATTGATTCGAACCGCATCTGCTGGAGGAATAAGGGCGAGGATGGTCATCAAGAACAGTGCCTTTCGAACTCCGCTCATGGTTTGGCGATACACTCGTCCTCCTTCATCTCATCGTTTTGACCATGAATACTGGGAAGATGTTATGATGATGAGTTCCAGCATTCGGTTTAGGGGATTGCAATGGCAGACCACTGGATTGAAAATCACAAACGTGATTCTTGGCGGAAACAAGCCAAGGCTAGCGGGTATCGTGCTCGTTCAGCTTTCAAATTGAAGCAAATTCAATCACGATTCGAATTGATGCGTCATGGTGATGTTATCCTCGATGTGGGATGTCATCCAGGAGGATGGGCGCAAGTTGCTGTAGAAGAAGTTGGCTCTTCTGGAATTGTCATTGGCGTCGATCTCGAACCATGTCAGCCTGTTGATGGAGCGATGTTATTGGTTGGAGATATTACTGATCCAATGACTCAAGAACGCATTGTCGCGGAATTGGAGCAACGGAAGGTCAATTCGGTTGTATCTGATATCTCTCCAGATATCACTGGGAAATGGAATATCGACCAAGCCGTAGCGATGACTCTTGTTGCTAAGGTGTTTGATTTTGCTTTACCGCTGCTTTGTAATGGGGGTTCCTTTGTGACCAAATTGTTTCAAGGCGTAGGCGTTGAAGAATTAATTAAAGCAGTAAAACCACATTTCTCGACTGTTCGTAGATATTCACCGGAGGCTTCTCGCAACTCCTCATCAGAGGTGTATCTCATTTGTCGAAATTATATGCCTTGGAAGACTGAATCCGGTTCAGTCCTTGCCGATTATGAAACGGAAGTCAACAAAATCTTAGGAGGCGATGAAATTGATGATGATGTCGTTGCAACCAAAACCAAATTTACAGTTCGTCGAAAGAAGAATACATCTGAAGAGTAATAATCGTTGATGTTTTTCTTGGAACTATGGTTCTAACTTGTGTGCATGATCTCCAACCGAAGCGACTTATCCAAATGGTTACAGGTGAATTGATAGATGTTATCCATTGTCAATGGCACGTGTTGATGGGAAACCGATGCCCGTACGTCATGAATCATATCAGATTACAGCTGATGGATTCGAGTTAAATTGTGGGGTCAAGATGCTCTTGACGCCTTGCTTGGTCATTTTATTGAGATACGTAATGTGTGGTGTTATCAAAACGATGGAAGCCTGTGGCTAAGTGTAGGGCGTCAATCGAGCCTTATGTTTCGCACGCAACCATAAAGAGGGGGAGGTCGTGGGCGAACTACAACTGAGGCATAGATATGACAGAGAGAGCAAAGAATTGCACATCATCCGGCATACCACTGACAGAAGTAGGCTCCACAGCCTTCCCATGTCCAAACTGCGGCTTTTCGATTGGACGTAGCCCAAGAAGCCGTGATCAAGGTGTCTCTTACACATGCTCAGAATGCGGCTTCGTTGGACCCTGAGGTGAGAATATGGGCATGGTAGCAATGACATACAAGGTAAACCCTGATGCTGAAATGGAAGATGTTGACACATCGATGATCGCCTCTACTGTTCAAGGACTCGGAGACGATACTTACAATGTTCAACTCGTCGAAATCAAGCCTCTTGCTTTCGGACTTAAATTCGTACAAGTTCACGTCGTCATGAACGATGGTGAAGGACTTGCTGACGCTTTCGAAGAAAAGATGGCCAGTATTTCTGGTGTTGGCGAAATTGAAGTCATTTCAATGGGACTTCTCTGAATCAAAGTTGATTCAAAGGTCCTCTCATATATTCTCTGAGTAGAATCGTAGCATATGATCCGCTTGGCAGAGTGAATCTAAATTTCAAACAGGCTCCTTCAGGATGCCATCGACTGTTTTCAGCAGGGCCTTTATTCCAACGCTCTCCAAGAGTTTCTGCTGCAGCTTTTGGTGTTACTTCAACTGAAAAATCATCAAACGATGTCGTCAGAGAACGGCGAGTTCCAGAAGTTGTCAATCTAGGAATTGCCTCAACCATCCATGAAGTCTCTGCGAGATCCATCTCTTCGAGAACGGATTGTTCAATCTCACCAGGTTTTCCTTCACAAGTACGTATGTCGCGTCCTGGAAGTGGACCTGTAACTGTGAGTCTACCGAGGTCACAGTTTCTTCCAATACGGGGTGCAGTTCGTTCTTCAACCGTGACACAACTACTTACGGCAAGTTGTCCCTTTTCATCGAGTCTTCCAACTAAGTCTCCAGTTACTGGAGTGGTGAGGCTTAATCCATTTTCAAGACGCTTCTTCAGCGATCGATTAAACACAACCGATTGCAATGCATGGACAGTCATTAACTGAAGATTATTCGGAAGTTTCCTAAATGCTCCAATAAAATCATCGGGGTTGGCGAGTAAATGTTCGACCATTCGTCGCTCAAATCCAAGCCAATCGGGAGCGAGTGCAAGACCTTCTTCGGTAATACCGTGTTCTCGGATGTGGGCTCTGAATGCAGCAACAGTATCTTTCTCATCTGCGCCCTCTTTAGCGATATAGGTGAGTGCAGCATCCTCCCATCGTTCTTGAACAACTCGTGCTCCAACTGCAGCAGTAACTGCTCTACCACTGCCAAATCGTTGTGGTCCAATCCAGTTAGGTGCTCTTCCTTCACCAAGCATTTGAACCATATTTGACTTAATGGTATCCACTTCAGCCATCGCTTCATCTTCTGTCATCGGTGAACCATCAGGATGAGAACAGCCTCGTACAACGATTGTGAAACGATTACCTCGATGATTACCAAATCCAATTTTTTGGTGTGTCCTTCCCAGCACTTCGATGATCACATCATTGATTTCGACTTCTGCAACCTTAAATTGCGGGGCATCAATGACGAAGAGTTGAGATGTAACTGCTCGCTTATCCTTTGTTCCAGCAAAGAAGATACGATTTCTTGAGATTCCTAGTTTCTTCGATAAATTATTGCAAAACCTGTTTGTCTCCCAATTGGTCAATGTTACCTTTGCTACTGTGAATCGACCTTTTGGATTCAATGTAATCTTTGTTGCAATTTCGTCGACACGGAAGTCGGCGACCCTTGATTTCAAAACACCGCCGATGCCGATATCCTTCGTAGCATAGCCGACTAATCCGATGGCTTCAGCCAATGTATCTGTTGGCTGCAAAGGGGACACCTCAGAGTGTGAGGCTATCAAATTCAGCGGAAAGGCTCCCTACAATTTCATCAAGAATTGCTTGAGGCTTTGCCTTTCCAGTGGTGCGAATATAGAATTCTGGAGGATCAAGTTCAGGGTGACCTGGGAAGTAGTTGGCATACTCCACGGACTTGTGATTGTTCAAACGATCACGGAGCATTTGCAAAGCGGTATGGGACTCGCCTGTAATGCGAAGTCGGAGTTCATTTTTGTCGTTAATAAGAACCTTAACTGGCATGCTATCGACCAACCGACCTAAACAGGTGTTTTGAACCTTCCCGTTGGAAGGATATGTAAAATTGACCTTGAATACTGTTCGTGGAACCCTGTTGCTTAAACACCGAAACAGTTTCGGAGGAATCATGGACACCTCTTCCTATGAGGACCAATTGGCTAACTTCTCAGATTTATTCAAGAAATCTGCACTGCCAATTCTCATCGTCTCTGCGCTCATTACCGTTGGACTGGGGATGCATTTAATCACTTCACCTCCTGAATTTAGAACTGATCTTAACGACTTTGCACCGAGTTCAGATTCCAAAGATGCTCATGACAGAATTCATGAATACTTTCCAGATGAATCAAGACCTCTCTTTATCCACGTTACAAGGAGCAATGATGGAAATGTTCTGAGTATTGACTCACTAAAGGACATGCAATCAGATTTGGAAACACTTCAAACAGATGAGCGTGTTAATCTCGTTGCAGTTGATTCATGGACGACTTCACCTGGAATGATTCAAATTGCTCTTGACGAACAGTCTCCAAATACGACACTTACTGACTACGATACCTGGCCACAGCTGGTTGATGCTATTGTTGATGATGATACGAAATGCGAACTCAATCCTGACGATGCCTTGCTTAGCACAGTCAACTTTGTTGGTTCGGCCTTGGTGAATAAGAATCTCGATATTGCACCTACATGCAACTATCTCTCGAGTGGTGACGGAGATGCTGTTCCGACTGCCGCATCAACCGCATGGGTGCTTGAAATTAATCCAGAGATGGCAGAGGATGAACGCCGAGAGGTTCAAAATGATATTCGGACTGTTCTTTCCGAAATCAGTTCCTCATCCAACATGACCTATTCTTGTGCATCCTTGGATTTGATGTCCTATGATATCGATAAGGGCACATTTGATAATCTCGCACAGCTCATCATCTTTGCAACCCTCGTGGTTGTTTTGCTTCTCTTCGTTGCTTTTAGAAACGTCAAAGGTGTTCTTTTCCCGTTCCTAAGTCTGAACGTAGCTCTTGTTTGGACCTATGGTACTATGAATCTCTTTGGGTTGAAGTTCACTGCTTTAGAAGTCGCTGTGGCCCCATTGGTACTTGGACTTGGAATCGATTATGCAATCCATTTGCAACGAGCTCTTTCAGATATCAGAGAAAAGGTGGAAGATACGGCAGAAGCATGGATGAGGGCATGTGGAAAACTCAGTGTTCCATTGACACTTGCAGTTGTAACAACTGTTGCAGCCTTCCTTGCTAACATCATCTCGCCTCTTCCTCCTCTCGCCACTTTTGGTATCGCATTGGCGTTTGGTGTCATCTGTGCATTCCTTTCCTCAACACTGCTCATAGGAGCCCTACACGTGGTATTTGACAATGGTAAGCAATCAAAATCGATGTCGCCACTTCGTTTGACGAATCTAACAAAGCCCTTGCTACAACTGCACAAGAAACAACAAGTTGCAGTCCTCCTGGTTGCAATTGCAATCTCTGGAGCATCAGTGGTTGGAGCAATGCAACTTGAGACAGACTTCGACCTTTCAGACTTCGTCAATGAAGAGATGGAGATCATGTCTGTCCGTGATGACATCAACGAGAACTACGATAGTGCTGGTTGGAAATACGTCTATGTGCTTATGGAACCAGTTGATGGTGGTGTTATTCCCGATGATGGAATTTTACTCGACCAATTGCGAAATCTTCATTCGAAATTAGAATCAAATCACGATGTTGTGGGTACTGATGAGCGATTTCCTTCACCTTCCTATGAGGGTCCATATATTGTACTTCGAGATGCAATCATGCGAAACGAATCCTTTGGCAACACCACGCTTGAGATCTTTGCAGGTGATGTTTACGAAAAGAATGGTGAATCTGTAGACTTAGGTTCTTTGTTCAGCGAGTTACAATCGAACTACACCATTGCAGATCCTGTATCTGGGAAAACGTGGAGTGATCGAGTGAATGCAACGGTTAATCTTGATGGTACAAACATTGCTCATCTAAGGAATGAAGTTCGAGTTGAGGCCACAACCTCTGACGAATCAAAGCGAGTTGTTTCAGAATTTGAATCAATGTTTGGCTCCACTTCTGATGAAGGACAACTGCGAGAATCACTAAAAGATCATGCAGTCATTCACGTCACTGGTGACCTCGTAGTACTCCAGCAAGTTTTGGAAGGATTATCCTCCTCACAAGTCAAATCGACTGCCATTTCATTGGTCGTTTCTTTTGTTGTCTTGCTTCTCCTTACTCGTAGAGTTCTCCCTGCACTGATTGTTCTCTTACCAGTTGGTATGGCCTCTCTATGGGTTGTTGGTTCTATGGCAGTTCTTGGCTTGAAATGGAACGTCCTAACTGTTCTTGTTACAGCCTTAACCCTTGGAATTGGTATTGATTATACAATTCACATGTGGCGTCGTATTGAATGGGAACTCAAGCGTCATGATGATCACTGGGCTGCTTTGAAGACCTCTCTAGAATCCACAGGTGTGGCGTTGATGCTCTCTGCTGCAACGACTGCTGCAGGATTCATTGTCTTGCTCCTCTCACCAATGCCAGTGATTCAAGACTTTGGCTTAATTACCGCTGTAACAGTCTTCTTTTCGTTAGTTCTTGCATTGGTTCTTCTACCTGTTCTCCTTGAACTTGCAGCACGTTCACAAGAAGCTGCTGAAGAATCGAATTCCTGATTACGAAAGGGCTTCAATAACACTGTTCATTTCCAAACCTTGCTCTCGAGCAACCAGTGCAAGAGCCATCCAAGCAGTAATATGTTGCAATGCTCGTTGCTTTCTTGCAGCTCGACGCTGTACTTCCTCGGAAGAAAGTCCCGAAGAGCGTGCAATGAATTTCAATAATCGCTTTGTTGTTCTTGCACGCGGGTCATCATCTGCGGTCTGTAAATTTGGAATAGATTTCTTTTGTTGGGCTTTTGGGACGTCTACTGGTTTCGGATCACTGATGTCTGAACCATCAGATTCCTCACGGTAAGCAATCGGTTTGTAGAGTCGCTCTGGCCGTGGATGCCATCCAAGTGGTGTTACTGAATCCTGAAAAAGATCAATTGGAGAGAGGCTTTCCTCATCTCCTGTTAACCATCCTGCACGAATCAGGGCTTGTACTGCCTCTGTTGCTTGGTCGGGAGTTAACCATCCCATGTCAAAGGAAAGAATGCGTTCTAAATCCATTGCATCAAGAGCCTCATGTCCACGAAAACAGAGGGCGAGAACCCGTTTGATGTCTTCATTTTCAGAGCTCATTCGTTCACCATCACTCGACTTTTTCGAATTGACCATCTTCCAAGAGTTTCCATCTTCCACATTTTTCTCCAACGTAGAATGTTCCCTCTCCAGTATAGTCGTAATCCCCACCACTCGGCAAGTCATTCCAAGTGGCAACTCTCTCTGGTACCTGTTCTTCAATTGGAGAGAGGCTATCAAGAGCAGCAAATGACGCTGCAGCTTGTTCAGCAGGGGTTTGAGTTGAAATTTCTGGAACTTTCTTCTTCGCAGGTGGTGGCCCTTTCTTTGTTGTCGATGTGCTTGTTGGAGAGGTTGCAACATTTGAAGGGCCTTTCTTCTTTTCCGGAATGACTTCTAACTCCTCTTCGATTTCTTCCTGAATTGCAGGCTTTCTTCTTTGTTTGAGAAGGAATCCCATTGCCAGCATGATCCCGACGGTGCCAAATCCTGCACCTGCCAGAACCAAGGTTGAAAATCCTGCTTCATTCGATGAGTAACTCTTATTCCAAATATTATTCTCTTCATTCAACTCAGCAATTGAGTTACTCGAGTCGATAATGATTTCAAGATTCCAACTCGACCGAGGTATCGTGAATTTAGCACGCATATTTGTTGATTCGGATGTATCAAGACCATCCAATTGCTTCAGAGCCACAAGTTCAGTTGTATCTCCTTTGTTCATGAAGACGCTCACATTGAATGACTCGGTGATTCTCTCTCCAGAATTGAACAATTGAATCGTAGCAGTAACTTCTTCACCCTCAATAAAGTCATCATCAAAGGAAACCTTTGTTACTTGTAAATCAGGTCCTTCTGAGGTAAGTTGGAGAGAAATCCAAGGGGTTTCCTCAGAATTCGAACCCTGGGCAATCAAATTCCATCCTGCATCATCAGAACCTGTTGCCCAGCAATTCAATGTTGCCTGAGAACCAAGTTCGGAAGGTTGTCCAGACTCAGAGAAATTAAACCTAAAGGAAAACAATGTTCGTCCATCGAAGACACTGATCGGTTCACGATTCATGATCACTGGATCCCAATTTATTGTTGTTGAACGAATCTGACAAGTCACGGTTAAATTATCAGACCATAGTTGAGGTTCCTCAATATTTGCACCGATCTCAACATTGTTCAAATGGTATCTTGAAACAGGGTTCAATGTAGTGTCAAGCAACAGCGGTGCGTCAGCATCAATGACAAAATCAGGTAGTTCGACTGTTAGGAATTTATCAATTTCAATAGGATCCCAAAACTCAAGATTGGCATCATAGATGGTTCCACTTGATTCAGGAACTTGGAAGGTTGTTGTAAATACTCCATTTTCAACCTGGACTGATTGCCCACCTGTCCATGCCGATACTTGGAACATACCATCCCAAATCAAAGCGATGGTTCCATTGTAAGGATCATTAGTATTCGAATGGAAAACGGATCCTTGAATTTGGATGAAATCATTGGCAACAAGAATTGAATC
>DAKQ01000058.1 GCA_002496635.1 Euryarchaeota archaeon UBA82
GGTCGGTGCTAACGCTACCCTTTGCAAATTATGCTATTCGCTAAACCTGCTCTGAAAGAAGAATTAAAAAATCCATCAAAGGGGTACTTCGTGAAGCCATCCAAAGATGTCCTCTTCCTTTTCGTTCTGTATTCCTGTCAGCATATCGTACAGGGTTGTGGTCATGATTCCGGGACTTCCATCTCCATAGGTCACTTTCCTGTCTTCGTGAGTGATTGAACCGATTGGAGAGATAACTGCTGCAGTTCCACAACAGAATGCTTCATCAGCACTCATTGCGAATTCAGCACTGACTTTTTCCTCATGGACATCATATCCAAGGTGTCGTGCTAAGGCAATAATCGATGCTCGGGTGATTCCTGGAAGAATGGTTCCAGTCAGTTCAGGTGTGTAAAGGACATTATCCTTGACACAGAAGAAGTTCGCAGCGCCAACCTCTTCGATGTAGGTGCTAGTTTTTGCGTCGAGATAGATGATTTCAGCATAGCCTTTCGACTTTGCAATCCTGCTTGGCATCATACCTGGCGCATAGTTTCCAATCGCTTTAACGCCACCAGATCCGCCAGGAGCAGCTCGATGGAATTCATCGGAGATAAGCAAGTCAATGGCTTTCATCCCCCCTTTGAAGTACGGTCCAACTGGAGTGACGTAAATCATAAACGAATAACTTGGAGCAGGAGCAACACCCAGAACAGGCCCACTCCCCATCAATAATGGTCGTACATACATTGCGCCTCGACCCATAGGAGGGAGGTAATCGATGTTAGCTTGTACGACTTGTTCCACAGCATCAATGAAGATTGATTCTGGTACTGGAGGCATCTTCAGGCGGTCAGCACCGCGTTGCATACGTCGTGCGTTTTCATCCGGACGGAAGAAGACAACACGATCTTTCGCAGTTCGATAGGCTTTCATTCCTTCAAACAGACCTTGTCCGTAATTCAAGACACCTGCAGCTGGAGAAATCTCAATATTGCCGTATGGACGCAGGTCTCCGGGCATCCATGGGTCGTCTGCAGTCGTTGTAGCAACATACATTGTATCGGTTGGTGTAAGCGAAAAGGTAAGTTTGTCCCAATCAATATCTTTGCTCATAGTATCAACCCGCGAATTTCGCTAAGGAGATTGGGCTTTCAATCCTTGCTCATTAAATTCTTGAAAAATTTGCTGATTTCTTACCAACTGATATGAGGCTTGGTTTGAAGATGGCCGAGGTATAGGACAGGCCATGGACGCATGGGCAGGTCGGTTTGGCGTGGTCAGCGGCCGTTACCATTCTCATGGTGAAAACGATGCGCCTGAAACGACCATCGAGTTATTTGGACGCTGTGAAGATGGAGCCTCCATTTGCCTTCTCGTCTCAGGACTACGTCCAACCTTTGAGATTGCAACCATGGGAAAGCGAAGCCGAGAAGATCCAATTACAGATGCCGAACTTCATCGAATTGAAGTTCTTCGGCAACGTTCAGACATTGTTGATGTTTGTGGTCCTGTATGGAAATGGACTGATTTGGGTGAGAAGCCAATCTGGACAGTTGAAGCGATTCAACCGTTCAATGTCCCTTCCTTACGTACTGAATTGGTAAAGCAATCATGGGTAATTTATTCTGGAGACATTCCCTTCGTTAATCGATTGTTTTTGGACAATGACATCGGTATGCATCTGGCTGTTGAAGGGCATCTCGTTGATTCAAGAGAATGGGAAGATGACGACGATGTGCACAAAACGAATGTGTTGAAACATGGTGGAGTTGGGCGTTATGCTGTTGATCGAACCGTTGCCGTGACGCTTGAAAATGTGAAGCAGAGCGAACCATTCGCAGTTCCTTGGAGGATTCTCTCATACGATTTAGAAACCAGTATTGCCCATAACACCATCCTGTGTGCAGCTGTTTGGGTTGAAGATATGGCAACTGGAGATCGTCGTGTCTACGAATATCGAGGCGCTGAAGACTTGATTATGGAACAGATGACGAAGATGGTTCGCGATGAAGATCCCGATATCATTACGGGATACAACATCGATAACTTCGATTTCCCTCGAATGGTCGAGCGTATGGAACATCACACCAGTCGAAAGCAATGGAAAGCGAGAAGCAATCTGCTCGGTTGGGGTCGAACGCCTCACCTAGAAACAGAATGCAATCGTAGCCGAACTGGAGTTCTTCCACGGCGTCAATCAAATCGAGCTTGGAATCTTGGAGGACGTGCTATCGTCGATGCGTGGTGGCAAGCACGTCAAGCATTACGCCCACAGCGAGAAACACTCTCTTTCATCGCACGTCTGCTTTTCCCAGATCAGGAAGATATGCAAAAGATGGATATTGATGCTTCCAATATGGATGTTGAATGGGCAAACCGCCCAGATGAGGTCATGGAATATTGTGTCCGAGACGCCGCATTACCTCTCGATATCCTCCACGCAATTCAAGCGATTAGACGTAAAGAAGCGGTTGCTGCTGTGGCGAAAGTACCGTTTGAAACCGCTTCTAATGGAAGCACAAGTCAACTCTTGGACAGCCTTGTTGTCCGTTTAGCAGATCGCCGTGAAGTCGCCGTTCCCCTTACTGGAAGTGCTGAAGCAAAGGAAGGTCAAATCACTGGTGGCTATGTTCATGATGTTGAAGCAGGACTCCATCCATGGATTGCAGTACTCGATTTCAAGAGCATGTATCCTAGTATCATGATCGGCCATAACGTGTGCTATACGACTCGAATTGATCCATCGCATCCAGAACAACCAACGGAAGATGATGAAATTCACACTTCACCTACTGAAGCAAAGTTCTGGAGTTCTTCGTACCGCAAAGGATTGGTTCCAACCCTTCTCGAGGATTTGATGGGCCAACGTGATGAACACAAAGCCTTGCTCAAGCAAGCACGTAATGATGAACAAGCGGAGAAAGAAGAGTTCCATGATGCAATGCAATATGCGGTAAAGATTCTCATGAATTCGTTCTATGGTGTCTTTGCCTCTGGCTTTTACAGATTCACACACAAGGACTTGGGCTCATCAATTACGGCTTGGGCTCGTCATAACATCAAGGCGATTATCCAGAAATTGGATAAAGAAGGTCATCACGTCGTCTATTCAGATACAGATTCCATCTTCGTACGCTCACCAGTTGCTGAGGGTTCACCTTCTGTACTTCGTGAAGATGATAATCAAGAAACCATTGATGCTTACGAGGCTGCAAAACAAGCCATGATCGACTTTGGGCTCGAAGTTGCACAACGATACAGCAAAGATTCTGCCGTTCTGGAATACGAGAAAGGGCTTTCAGTATTCTTTAGCCATGGGGCAAAAAAACGCTACGTGGGTCAAGTTGTCTATCCGAGCGAAGAGATGTTAATTCGAGGATATGAAACCCAACGAACCGATTCGTTTGAATATCTTACAACAGCGATGAAGCAGACCTTCCACTATGCATTGACTGATGATGGTGATGCGTTGATTCAACATGCCTTGGAAACGGTTGCAGCGGTGAAAAAGCACGAAGTACCAGCTCGACGATTGATTCTAGCCAAGTCCTGTAAAGGACGAATTAATTCAAACGGAGTTGTTGATTTCACCAAAGACTATGCTCGCCCAGAAAGCATGGCTCAGGTACGTGCTGCAAAGATACTGATTGAGCGTGGACTTGGATTTACGCCGGGTATGAAAATATCATACGTTGTTACGAACGCATCAAATCGACCAATGCAAGTCCACCCTTGGATTGAATCAGAAGATGATGGAGGCATACCAGGTTACGATGGCAGATTCTACGCTGAACGATTAGCGGCTGCTTTAGGACGAATCACTGAAGCATTTGGTTGGAATGCAAAAGAACTGTTCGCAGGTAATAGACAGACCTCATTGTTCTCGTTTTAGGCAAACAAAACGCAAAAGGCTTCTAAATAGCCGACATACAGGCAATTGTATGGGCGCTTGGAAGAAAGCAACATTACTCGCTGGTTTGATGATGATCAGTGGGCTTGCTGGATGCTTTGGAAACGACGATGACGAATCGAATGGCGAAATCGTCGCAGTCTTCACCTATTCGCCTGCCACAAACATCCGTGCAGGGCAAACCATCGACTT
>DAKQ01000021.1 GCA_002496635.1 Euryarchaeota archaeon UBA82
GTCATCATACTGTAAGCCAAGAGCCTTCAATGTTTCAACCCAACGATTGAAACAATACCAATCCTAATGATTGTGAAACAACTGGAGGAGCCATGGTGAAAGCGAGCGCTCCAGGAAAGTGTATTCTTTTCGGAGAGCATGCTGTCGTTTACGGACAACCTGCAGTCGCTTGTAGCATCAACCAACGAATGGTTGTTGAGCTCGAAGAAGAGCTTCAATTTGATTCTTGGAGACTTGATGGAGCGATTTTGAATTTTTCAAAACACCCACATATTCGATTCCTTAAAGACAAATTGTGGTCAGAGAATGTTAAACCACCACTTAAAATTCGAATACGAGGAACCCTCCCTGCTGCCTCTGGCCTTGGTTCATCGGCAGCGTTGTCAGTTGCTTTAGTGGCTGCTTTACAACAACTCAGGGATGAAGAAATTGACGCAGGAATGGCTGGGCTATTATCTCATCAAGCTGAAGCATTCGCCCAAGGCGGAAGAGCAAGTCCAATCGACACGGCAACAAGTGCATCAGGAGGGTTTGTTGTCCTTTCAGATACAGTCAACGAAACTCTTGACCACATAGGTGAGCGAACATTACAGCATCAAGACGAGGCCACTACATGGCAATTGCATTCATTCATTGCAGACATCCCTGACGATACGTTTCTTGTCATTGGAAACACGGGTGTTCATGCTTCAACATCAAAACAAGTAGCAAAAGTAGCCTCATTGCTTGAAAAACAACCAGAACGTCACGTTGAGATTGAAGCGATTGGATCTATTGCTCGAAGAGGGATTGAAGCACTACGTGCAGGAGATATGGAATTGGTTGGGAAGGCGATGACTGAAAATCATATCGTTTTACGTTCGTTAGGTGTTTCGTCACCGGAATTAGAAAAACTCATCAAAGCAGCTGCACCATCGAGTTTGGGTGTTAAATTAACTGGCTCAGGAGGTGGCGGATGTATGATTGCATTAACTAAAAATCCCGAACAAACAGTTGGAGCAATTGAGATGGAAGGTGGAAGAGCATTCATCTCCCCCTTCAACTCACCTGGAGTTCGTATTGAGACCCTCTCATCACAGGATAGTGACCCGCAGTAGATTGTTTTTCGCCGACATAATATCTACTGTGACGAAGCCGTCAGTTTATATACTCCGGGCAGAAGGATTGTGACATGACCACCGATGAAGAGCGTTTGACAGTAGTCAACGTCGTTGCTAGTACCCGTGTTGCCGAAGAACTTGACCTCCCTGACATTGCAATTCAACTCAATTGTGAGTATGAACCTGAGCAATTTCCTGGTGTTGTTTACCGAGTTACAGACCCGAAACTAGCAATTCTCATGTTCCGCTCTGGACGCGCAGTATGCACTGGTGGTAAGGATGAAGATAACATTCACACAGGTATCGATCGTATGATCAAGGACCTTCGTGCAGCTGGAATTACAACTTGGGACCTTAAAGATGTAGAAATTGAAGTCCAAAACATGGTTGCAACATATGCGCTTCACTATCCAGAAGATTATGACGGAAAAGACAAATTCACAGGAGCAGATCAAGCCGGTGAACCTCGTAAGTTGAACCTCAACAACCTCACCTTCCACCTACCATTTGACAAAGTCGAATACGAGCCAGAACAATTCCCTGGATTGATTTATCGTCTCGACTATCCAAAGGTCGTTTGCCTTATTTTCGGCAGCGGAAAGATGGTGATTACAGGTGCTCGACACAAGGATGAGATCCTAGAAGCAGTTGAAATCATCAAGGACGAATTGGCAGACCTTCTCTGAAACTGCAATCGCATCTTTCATGTGCTTGAACACTCAAGGACATACATGGGCGAAGCACGTCTTCAAGCAGGCATCCCCTTCTTGTTGGCACTCCTGCTCTTGGGAATGTCTCAGTCGTCCTTCACTGCTTCACTGCTTCCAAACGACCAAAACACAACTGTAAAACATGCAGGCAGCGACCCCGGTGTCAATGATGTCCCCACATGGAGAGTTGGGGATAAATGGGTATACTCTGGAACTTTTGACCCATCCATACTGATCACAGACACAGGTGTTTCTGCAAACGTCGGCGAGATCAATGGAGACTCTACTGCCGAGGTAACTGAAATTCTTGAACTTCAAGTCGACAACGGTTCAGAATGGGTCTACAAACTGCGAATGACCGCTGATTTTGATAAGAGTGGTGTAGAACTTGAGGGTTACACTGGAAATGCAGAGATTCAATTTACTCAAACTGAGTATCTTCGTGTTAGCGACTTTGCTTCAATTCGCAATGATTTAGATTTATACATAAAATTCGTACCTTATGGAATTGGTTCACTAACTCAGATATTAGGTGACATCACAATCACCAACACATACAGCCCTGGTTCTGAAACATATGACTTTCCAATTCGAGATGGAGAACGTTGGACGGTGCTAACAACTGCATCTGCAACATGGTCTGGTCAGAGCGATTACATCACTCCATTTCCTCCACCTGAAAGCGATACAAATACAACTACTTGGGAAGTCACAAAGGTTGGACAACCACGAAATGCCTTCGGTTCAGGAATTGCATACAGTGGTTGTGATGCCTCTTACGAACTTACCTCATGGAATTCTGATGGCGTGTCAACTGGCTATCGTTGGTATTGCCCCGCTGTCAACAACTTCGCATGGAGACATTCCGAAGAGGATGTAGGACTTACAATCGATTTTAGATTGAAGCAGTACATGCCGGTTGGAGCCACAGGTTCTGAAAGCAACAGTGACCCAGGTACAAGACCTGAATGCATTGAAGTTCAACCAGAACGAACCCTTACTGCCCTCGACACGCCGCTCGATGTATGGGTCTCTCTCAATCCGAGTTGTTTTGGAACCATCAATGGCGTTAATGTCGATCTTGATTTCTCAGGCACTGAAACCAATTTGATAACAGGGTCCAACGGTTCTGGAATGGCTACAATCAATGTTGGTAACGCTCTTGATTATTCATCGACAAATACAGATTGGGCGAGCCATGGCGTTGTCGCTAAGGCAGGAAATTATGTAGGTTCAGCAACGGTAACATTAGACGAATACCTTGTTGGCCTCGACCTCATTGCCGATGAAGAACGTGCTGTCATTACCCGTAATCGTAGCGGGGAATTAAGCACTGTAAGTTCCTTGTCTGGTTACAATGTTCTCCCCGGCGACGAACTTGTCGTTGAAGTCGCAGTTGTCAACAAAGGAATCACTGCATCAACTCCAACTCAAATGCGAATTTATCATCCTGATGGTTCAATCTTCGATCTTGGCCTTCCAAGTTTAGCGACTTATGAATCTCATAAAGTCAATTTCACATGGACGGTTCCACTTGACAAGAGCATCGGAGATGTACCCATACGGTGGGAGGCTGATCCGATGCAAGTCAACTCAGCAGATGCTGATTCCGATAATGACCTCGCTGAAATAACTCTCTTTGTAGGCCGCATACCCACTGCGTTAGCTGAGCCAATTGAGGAATTTACCAACGTCCAAACCGTCATCAACGCGAGTGGTAGTTTCGATGAAGATGGAGGAGATGTGTCCTGTTTATTCAACATACCATATGATGATGGAACTCGCACATATTCCTACGTCAAAATTGAGTCTATCGATTGTATGCTGAACTTTACTTGGACGGACGATGGAATCTATCCGATTGAAATAACCGTCACCGATGAAGAACTAGATCAAGCGGTCATGACATTGAATGTATCCATTCTTAACAGAGCACCAAACATCGAAGTTGTTAGTGCAAGAACTGAGGTTAAGGTCGAACATCCAGTCACACTCTATGCTTATGCAAACGATACTGATTCGGAAGATGTTTACCCAGGTGTTGTCGATGTGTATTGGCCCAATGCTGAGTGTGAAGAAGGCTATTACACTCGTGTCTGTACAACCACAGCCCCTACTGAGGGATGGCATACGTTCCTAGCAGTCGGTGTTGATGACGATAGCGCTATGACATCAGCGAGTATCGATATCCGATTTACCAACATTAATCCACATGGTTTGTCGGTAACCGTTAGCGAAGATGGTGTTCCAATTCCTATGGACGTACAACAAACATGGCATGTCGAAGAAGATCAAATGGTGCGGGTTCGTGGCCAAGCACTCGATTCGATTGATGATTTAGAAGGACTTACTCATCGATGGTGGCCTGATGACGCACAACCTAATCTCATCAAGACATTTGATGGCCGTGTTTCAGAATATAACATGGTATGGGAAACATCAGGATTACATCGCATGCGCTTGGAAGTAAGCGACTCAGAGGGAGCAAGTAGCGGAACCTACGAGCGTTGGGTTAACGTTGCGAATGTTGCTCCTATCGTCATGCCACTTGAGGATTTGTTACCGATAGCTGAGGGTGAAGAGATTCGATTAACAGGTAATGCAACTGACACACCTTCAGATTATGATTCATTGGTTCGATGTTGGGATATTGACCCTGGCATTGATTCTAACGACATCGGTGGTGCAGATGATGATTGTGACATCATAGGTGACGAGTTAGTGTGGCACTGGAATAGAAGTGGTATGCACACAGTGGTCTATCACGTTACAGACGATGATGGTGTTCGAGTCAGTGAAATCATCACAGTCGAAGTGTTGAATATTCCTCCAATTGTCCGCTACAAACCAATTGATTGCCTCGCTTATGAGAAATGCATCCTCGATGCTACGGGCACAATTGATTCCGCAAACGATCTCGACCAATTGACAATAATCTGGGACCTCGATACATCGTTCGACTCCAATGGAGATGGCGTCAAAAACAATGATGCAGATGCTGTTGGCAAACGTATAGAACATATGTTCAAGCAAACGGGTTCAACCACAATTCGTGTCATGGCGTGGGATGAGAATCCTGAGCGACCTGGCTCGAAAATTATCAACATAAATGTCGGGCCACCTGATAGAACATTTACTGAAGATATCGGTGCGCTTATGGTGGGTGAAGAAGCGAATCCTCTCGCTCAATTGTCCTTACTTCTTGTTCTTCTTTTAGGGCTGGGATATATGACCAGACAGCGCCGACAAGGTGGAAAGGAACGGGCCTTAGAACGACTTGATGAGCGACAAAATGCGATCTTTAGTGATGAAGAGGTCGGGCTCATGCCACATGAGGTTTCAGCTCGAAGAAATCGTCCTCATGACCCTCCTGTAAACAATGCATTTGATCAAGCGATAGAGCAGCAACCAAAAATGCAATCCGGCCCAGAATTGCCAGAATCTGGCCTTCCAGAAGGATGGAACATGGAGCAATGGGGACACTATGGGCACCAGTGGTTAGAATCTCAATCTGAAAACTGAGTCGTATGACCTTCAATGAGTATAGCCTAAGTACGAGGAAGTCTACATCAAAGCATGGCGAACCGAACAACCGTAGTTTTTGTCTTGTTCATGCTGATGACAACGTCTCTAATGGCGTTAACAAAGAATACTTTCATCCTCGAAGATGAAGAACTCATCGAATCCTCATCAAAATCCACAACAACAGCGGCAGAAATAGCAAGCTGGCGTATCGGAGACAAGTGGACCTATGAGACCCAATTCGATGTTGCTCAACTTATCGCGCAAGCAAACGTTTCTGCAAGTCTAAACACCTTGACTGGAGATACTGTTTACGAAGTTGAAGATATCTTCTTCATCAATGTGGATGGTATCCAGACATTAGCATACAAACTCAAAATCGAAGGCGATTTTAGTTCAGGAAACAGTGGTGCTACTCTCGAAGGAGTCAGTGGACGGCTCGACATTGGCTACTCTGGAGAAGATATCATTCGCGTGAGAGACCAAGCAGTGATTAATTCTGAATTTGAATTGGATGTTGATTTTGCTCCATTCAATTTGGGATTCTTGACACAAAACATTGCAGTGATTAATTTCGACACATACTACGACCCTCCAAAGGAGAGATATGACTTCCCTCTTCGAACAGGTGATCAGTGGTACATGCCGTTTATGTCTGGAACAAGCGTAAGTGGAACTTCAGATTATTTCGACCCATCAGAATTCGATACCAACGGTGCAGAAAACAATTCTTGGCAAGTAACAACTGATGGAATTCCGACTGAAGATGGTCAGAACATCAAATACGAAGGATGCGATGAGTCATACAAAGTGAACGAATGGAATGCAACTGGAGTCAGTTCAGGTTTCAATTGGTATTGCCCTGCTGCCCGATTTAACTCATGGATTCGAATATCAAATGCAGCAGGATTTACCATTGATTGGTTACTCAAAGACTACGAACCAGTCGATTCTTTTGGAGTGGACAAGAGAAAAACTCCAGGTGACAGAAACGTCGACATCGAAGTTACAACCCAATTTGTTGCAACCTTGCCGGACTCCATGTCTGAAATATATGGATTCTATGCAGTTGCTCCAAACAACACGCCCGAGGTTAACAAAAACCTTCAATTGCGTTATGAAATGACGGGTACGTTACTCAATCCAATAACCGATAGTAACGGAAAAATTGAGGAAAGCATCAACGTTTCCAATGTTCAAGACGATACAACAGCAAGTGATGATTACACAAGTAACGGAGTTATCGTATGGGATCCTGTTCAGGAAATCATAGGCGTTGCTACAATCGTTGTCGATTTGAACGTTGTAGGAATCGACTTGGTTGCTCAAGAAGATTCAATCATTGTAACAAGAACCCGAGGCAGTGAAGTTGCAACATTATCGAAATCAATAGGTTACAATGCGCTGCCAGGGGATTTGTTGTCATTCTCATTACCGGCTCAGAACCGAGGAGTCTTGACTTCACCTTCGACAGAGATGGAAGTTATCGTTCCCGGAGGACAGGCAATACGCCAAGCAGTGCCTGCAATTGACGCCTATAGTGAGCAACGAATTGATGTCGATTGGACTGTCCCCGAAGGAGCTACAATCGGAAATCAAAGTTTGACGTTCACTGTAGACCCTGACCAATTGGTCGCTGGCGATGCGAATAGAAGCAACAACCAAGCAAGTATTGATATTTTCATCGGACGAGCTCCCAATGCATCGATAAACATTGAAGCAGGAAAATACAGCTTTGAAGATATCTTCATCGATGCTCGCAACTCTTTCGATCCAGATGGAGGAGATGTTGAATGTCGATTTGAAATTGAGTCACGACCAGGCCTCATCGATGTCATAACAACTCCTGATTGTGCAATGACATGGAATTGGACTGACGGCGGAGTTTGGGAACTCACAACAATTGTTACTGATGATGAATTAGATTCAACAACACTTGTCAACTACGTGACAGTTCTCAACCGAGCGCCATACATGAATCTCAGTCATCCTACGGAAATCGCTGTAGATACACAAATCACAATTGACGCAAGCGACAGTGGCGATATAGACACAACCTCTCCTTCTGGACAACAAGTATCTATTTCATGGCCTGATCTAAACTGTCAGGAAGGTTTGACTCAACCAACGTGTACTTTCACGCCCATGGAAGAAGGCCTAATTGAAATCAAGGCAATTGCAACCGATGATGATGGTGCCCAAACCGAGGTTGTCTCCAACCTAACTGTGCTTAATATCGCACCAGAAGTTGGTGAGATCGAGGTCTGGATTGCTGGCGTTAATACTCCATTTGACGCCAACGGAACTTGGATTCTTGACGAAGATCAAACAGTCATATTACGGGCACAAGGCTCTGATTCACTGAATGATCGAGATCAACTCATTTTGAATTGGAATCTGAGCGACCTTATGCCTGAGATGATGGTATCAACAGATGGTTCAGCCTCAGATGTAGCAACATCATGGCCAACCTCAGGACAACATGTCATCAGTGTACGAGCAGTAGATGATGATGGGGTTTCATCCGAACCATCTCTGGCAATGGTGACCATTGAGAACGTAGCGCCAACAATTACTGCAGGAACCAATTTTAATTTTGCAATCTCTGACCCGAGAGGCTTTTATTCAGTTAACGAGGAAGATGTTGTCGTATTCGATGTCATTGGAAGCGATACAGAATCTGATATGGATACGCTGCAAATCTGTTGGGATACCGATGCAACAACTGATAGTGACCTTGATGGAACACTAAACAACGACTGTGATGTTGAAGGCGACCGTCTTGAAACCATGTGGGAATCTTCCGGTTACAGAACAATCACAGCATGGGTTATGGATGATGATGGCGAAATGGATTCTCTCTCAGCCGTAGTTTATGTTGACAACCGAATCCCTATTGCGAAGATCTCCTATGGAAATGGCTCTCTTGACAACTTAGTTGAAGGAGATACGTTGAACATCACAGGATTTGACACAATTGATACGGACGCCGATAAACTCGATATGATCTACGCTTGGGACTTTGAATGGGAAGATACGAATCTTGATGGAAATGGAACAGGAGATATTGATTCAACTGGCGTCTCCATCTCAATCGAGGATTTGCCTGCAGGGACATGGACAATTACACTAACAGTAACCGATGATGATTTGGCTTCAACTACGCAGACAATCACTATTTCTGTTGATGAGAAACCTCCAGAAGGGATCCTCGCAGAATTCAGTGAAGCACTTGGTGTGAGTCAGACTATGTCAATCGTCATTTTCTTCCTCATTGCTCTTGTGCTGGTTCTCGCCTCATTCTTGGCAGTAACTCGACGTTCACCTTCGGATGATCTGCTCGAATCAGCTGGTTCGAGTAAAATGTGGGATTCTACCACTTTACCAACCTATGAGTCGCCTTCTCAAACTCCTGCGTATGAACAAACAGCGCAACCTACCCAGCCAACTCAACCTGTTGCTCAACCATCGTTTGAACAACCCCCTCAGGCTAATCAAGGGCCACCTTTGCCAGCAGGTGGACTTCCTCAAGGTTGGACTATGGAACAATGGGCATACTATGGCGAACAGTACTTGGCAACAAATCAACCACCTGCACCAGTTGCTCAACCGACATCTTCAATGACTCCAACAACCCAAGACACAAACAGCCTGTCGAGTTTACTTGATGATTTGGATTTGTGACATATATGGGAAATTTGTGGCAGTTTTTTGGCTTACCAGATCCGGAGGGTGGTTCACAGCCACCTCAGCAACAAAGACCAGTTGCTGAACAGCAACCTACGTTAGAGCAACGAGAACAGATTGTAGAGCCACTTGTTGAAGAGACTCAAGAAGTGGCTCCTTTGTTAGCACCTCCTACTTCCTGGATGGGGCCAGTCACTCCGGATGGCGAACCTTTTCATGATCTTTCATCCTTTGCAAGAACAACAAAGATTCGTCCAAAGAGGGCTCTCCGATATGTTAAGCCAGATTCAAAATATAGGATTTACACAAATCAAATCTCTGAACGAGTTCGTCAAGGAGATACTGTTATTGTTGATCTACGTCCTCTTGTTCATATGGATTCCCACCAGCAAGCATGTCGTAGAGAATTACGAACGATGTGTGAGCGGGTTGGCGTAGCGATCTTCGCCCTTGATTCAGAGGATAAGTTGCTCATGATTCCAGGTTCAGATGTCGTTGTAGAGAGAAATAAACACGAACTTGGAATCACTCGCCTGCTACGAGTTGAATGAGTGATTGTCATGAGCGAAGATCAAAAAGAGAAATTCGCAGGTTCTTATCTCGAATTATTTGCAGCCTCTGCGGCCATGTTTCTTCTTTTTGCAATCATGATAACCTGGTTAGTGTTCAAAACACCTTATGGGTTGTTTGATGATTATGAACGACTGAAAACTGTTAATTTCATATTCATTGTACTATTTTCTCTTGGCCCAATGATTGCTGTTCTAGCAGGGATTGCATTTGATACGTTTCCTTTGGTGTACAAAATCCCATCATTTGAACAGACCACAATGCGCCATTTCCTTCAACTCAATATACTCGGACAACTGTTTATTTTCATCGGTATATTTTCTACAGACTGGGATTTGTTGATCGAATTATCAGGAATAGGAATCGTCCTTCTTTCTCTCTCTCTACTCTCATTGGCTAGTCCTGCCATCGATGTATTTCGAACAAAAAGTGAAGTGGATGAAGTGGGGGTGTTTTCATACGCTCCGGGCATCCTCTTGGTTATTTGTGGACTTGTCATCATCGTTTCGTGGTTCTTTAGGAATATTGACGGTATGATTGAACTCGGTATTTCATTTACTGTAGCATTATTCTCATGCATGCAGATTGCAACATGTTTGTTATCACACTTCAACCGTCGCCTAGGATGGGAAGTTACGAAACCAAAATCTCTTCAATTTAAATTCGCATTATTCTTCGTGATTGCTCTCACCCATGTTGTAATCAGTGCACTTAGAGGAAGAGATCTTGTTGGAGAAGATATTGTCGACATTTCGCTGACAGCTTTATTCATCCTCATGTTCTTTATTGTTAATCCGAAAAGAATTCTTCAACTTTCCTTCGGATCATTAGCGAAGCCTCATTCAAGAATGGTCTTGGGCGGATACCTACTCCTTCCCATCCTAGCAGTTATCTCATCAGGGCCTATTTGGACAGGACACGAGGGAATAGCCTCGGTCCAGCCTGCACATTGGTTGCTCCTAGCCAGTTCGGGATTCCTTATCGTCTGGGGCTTCGCTTTGTTCCTACACGAAGATCATTTACACATTTCATTATCGAATAGATCCACTCCCTGGATTACATTCCTTTCGCTAATGATTGGAGCGATTCTGATTTGTTGGTCTCTTTACGACAAGAACGTACTCACAACTGGTAAGAACTATGCTCCGTTTATCGGTTGGGCAGTCGCTCAAATCGTCGGCATCCTATCTCTTACGTATCTTCTTGCAAGGCATATCTTCTTCCCGAATGAGAATTGGCATCGCATTCCGATGTTTTACAATCGGTTTCTATCAAAGTAATTGGCTTAGGTCATTGAGGTAATCGAGAGATTCTTCCGTAAATCCAAGAACTGTTGATTCTGATCCTTCAACTAAGCGTGCATATTCACCCATCGCACCAGCTAGATCATAGCCACCTGCTTTTCCTTTCCATGAATGAGATTCAATCAGTTCAACTAAAACATCATCTGAAAATTCACTAAACTCAACAATTGAACATTCGATTGTTGTAGTCCAACGTTCCATCGCGTACACTGAAGTTGCAGACCATACCCTATGCCTTCTACCTCGTAGACGGAGAAGCATACTTGTTGCATGTGTAACATCTTCTGGTTGGCCAAGTGCAGTATTTTCATCGTCAGGATCCTCAACCAAGGTATCTGCAACCACGACTACATCCGCATCAATAGGAAATGAAACAGCGCTTGATTTTCTCAAAGATACTTGTTGGACTTGTTCAGAAACAGAACCTCTAGGTACTCTTTCGTCAACATTAGCCAGTGGTTTTTGCACAACATCTGA
>DAKQ01000113.1:0-6349 GCA_002496635.1 Euryarchaeota archaeon UBA82
AAACTACAACGATGAGGTGATATGATGGCAAGAGCAGCAACATCCGAACTTATCGTACCACTTAGAAAGGCATGGAATATCACACGCTACAAGCGTGCTCCTCGTGCAATTCAAATCATCAAAGACGAAGTTATTCGTCATCTCAAAGTACTTCCTGAAGAAGAGATTTACATCGATCCTGAAGTGAATGAGAAAATTTGGGAGCGTGGAATTGAAAATCCACCGCGTAAGATCAAACTGACAGTCATTCGTCACGATGAACCTGACATCCCTATCGAAGTCAAATTATATGTGGAGGCATAAGTATGGGAAATATTCGTCCAAGTTTTATCAAAATCAGAGCCATTCGACTTGTTGAAGAACATGGTGAGAAATTCACTGATGATTTCGATCACAACAAAATAATGGTTGGTCAACTAACAGACGTTAGTACAAAGAAATTACGAAATTGGATTGCTGGTTACGTGACACGTTACCGCCAACGTCGTACTGATTGATTGGAGTCGGTTCTTTGCCCATTTGGGTTGATTGGAATCGAACACCTGTATCTGTTCATGGAGACAATCCAGAAGATCTTGAGTTATTGATTCTTCATCTACGAAACCAACATAGTGTTCGAAGACGCTCACTCGTCATGCAGGATCGTGAATCAGGTGGATTTTTATTTTTCATTTATCAAGCATGTAATCCTGTTTGGATTGCCGAATTTTTAAACAAAATGGAGGAGTAGTAATGGGTGATCGAAGTGACTTGCCTTTACCATCATCGCCGTATAATCTTGTAATTGTACTCGTTGGAATCCAGCATCCAGGGAATCTGGGGGCGGTCTGCCGATCACTTTTGAATCATGGTTACGATCAACTTAGGCTAGTTAATCCACAGTGTAGCCCAGATGATATTGAAGCTCGAAACCGTGCAAAACATGCGGGAAGAGTCCTCGATAGTTGTGAAGTATTTTCATCGTTCAATGAAGCTGTTTCTGATTGTTCAATTGTTGTAGGGACCTCGGGTAAGCGTGAAGTTGGCTCAAAGACACAAATGAGACATTTTGTTTATCCTTGGGAACTTTCTGAACGAATGTCAATACACACAGAATCTGTTGCACTCGTTTTTGGTGAAGAAGGAAAAGGACTTGATGAAGATGATTTACTCAATTGTGATTATCTCGTAACTCTTCCAACATGGGAAGGATATCCAATAACGAATCTAAGTCATGCAGTTCATACATTGACCTATGAATTACATCGTCATAGAGTTCTTGCTAATCAAGGCAAGGATGTTGCGTTGCCATCGATTGTTCCTTTAGAACGTGGTATCTCATCCGAACAACGTGAAATTCTACGCAAAGCAATTATGGATATTGCTAAAAATTTACCAGGAGGAGATGAGCGAAGAAAATCCTTCAGTCATTCAATGATTCGATCATTACAACGCTCAGGTCTACTTCGAGATGAGGCTAATAGGATGATTGGTGGTTTGGTAGATGCAGCTACAGCTCTTTCCTTTGCCTCTGGTAATGATGACTGGCGTGCATCTAGAAGACGCAAAGTACTTCGAGAAGAAGAATAACTACGGTGCCCATGAAGCCCAACTTTTCGGGGTTTCACGTACATGCATTGCTACAAGTTTCAATGAAGTCCCATAGGAATTTTGGATATGGGGTTCAACTTGTTCAAAGGCCCACTTTGCTAAGTTTTCAGCAGTTGGAATAAATGGTACGACAAATGTTCTGTGGTTTGAATCGAGATGTGATAGAGCAATACGAGCTTCTTTATCTTCTGAGTATACAATGAATGCATGGTCAACAACATCGTGAATATACTCCATCAGGATTTGACTGACGTCTGAAAAATCCATGAGCATTCCTTCCTCACTAACACCTGGAGTATCGATGATGTCACCCTCAATCTCAGCTTCAAAACGATATCTATGTCCATGGAAGTGTCTACATTTACTCTTATGATTTGGTACTCGATGACCAGTATCAGTTTCTACATATCTTCGTATTCGTGTTGTCATTCTTTCACCTCAAATTGCATTGCAGCACTGTTGATACAGTACCGCTCTCCTCCGTGCTTTCTAGGTCCATCTTTGAAGACGTGACCCAAATGAGCATCGCACGTACCACAGCGTACTTCGGTTCGAACCATACCATGAGTGACGTCAATTATTCTAGAAATGCATGCATTGGAATCTTCTGAGTGGAAGGCAGGCCATCCACATCCCGAATCGAATTTCATTTGATCGGTGAATAACAAAGTTCCACATACAATACATGAATAATCACCTTTCCTATTTTCTTTGTTCAAAATACCAGTGAATGGTCTTTCAGTACCATTTTTTTGGGTTACATAAAAAGCCATTTCTGATAACCTTTCAATTTGATATTTCCATTCATCATCCATGCAGATCACCTTTGAATTCTTCTTCGATAGCAAGGGCATTTGAAAGAATGTTTTCCCACGGTTTAACATAATCAATAGGATCTTTTCTCCCTATTGCATGAAAAGCGAGAATTCGTTCAATATCGGATCCACTTGTACCAGAACTTTTACCATCACTATCTGGATTATACGAAGTTATTGTGTTCGTTAGAACTGCGTCGAAATCTAACCCTAGTTTTGTGGTTGATTCTAATGCATTAAGGAGTATAGTTTCCTTATTCCCATGGATGAAGGGTAGATCAAATTCTACGAGTTCATGATCCCAATTTCCAATTTTAAAAGCTTCATGAAGTGATTGGTAAAATTCAGGACGGCAATCAGGATAAATGGCGTGATCACCGCTATGCACACCTAAAGCCAAGACAACCCTTTCTCCTGATTGTTTGGCTTTGGATAGGGCAAAACCATACAGTATGGAAGCGAAGATAGCATTTCGGTTTGGCACTACAGTTAATTTCATTTGTTCCTCTTCATAGTGGCCTGTTGGTATTTTTTGATCATCTGAAGTGAGGGCAGAATCAAAGAGTTTCATTGCTGGAGATAGATCAACGATATGATGATGGATAATATGCTGATTTTTTCTACATAATTCTATTGTATCTTTTGCCTTCTCTATTTCTATCACATGTTTCTGTCCATAAGCGTATGAAATACATGTTGCTTGATATCCATTTGCTAGGTAATGCATCAAAAGGCACGTTGAATCCATCCCACCACTAAGGGCTAATACGACGTGTTTCATAGAATCCCCATCCATTTATGTGTTTGAAGTGAAAGTCTCCACTCAGGGTTTTTCTTTACAATTTCTTCAGTAATTTGGAATGTAGTTCCATTCTCTTCAATTGTATCAGTATCGATGTAACATGGTTGGAGGAATATATTTTCAAATCCTTCCTTCAATGAATCATACATCGAGAGATCTTGACCACAATAGACTACTTTCATTTCATCACCAATTCTTTGCTTGATAGCAACATTCGGATACATCTGATCTTTAGGCGAAATACAAATCCAATCAAGCAATCCATCAGGAATATCAATTGTCCCATTACTCTCTATTGAAAGCGCATACCCTCTTCGCTTCAATAGACGATGTAACGGCCACAAATCCTGAAGCATCGGCTCACCACCTGTGAAGATTATTCGCTTGCAATTGAATTTCAAAATTTCTCCAAGTATATCGATAGCCGTCATATTATTATGCGTATCGAAATCTGTATCGCACCAAGAACAACGGAGATTGCATGACCCAAATCGAACAAATATATGTGGAATTCCGGCATGAAATCCTTCACCTTGAACAGAGTGAAAAATTTCGACGATGGGATATTCTTTGGCTAAATCAGACGGATCATCCATCACTTCATCACCAGAAAGAGAACATTGTTCCATAGAATCCTTCCTAATTTGAATCAGAGATAAGTTGCATTAATTCACTACGTGCTTCTTGTTTATCGAAGAATACTCCTCGCATAGAACTGGTAGTCATGATTGCATTTTGTTTCTTTACGCCTCTACAACGCATGCAACCATGTGCTGCTTGAACTATCACAGCAGCACCAAGTGGTGACAGATGTTTGACTAAATCATTTGCAACTCCATTTGTTATTCTCTCTTGGTTTTGCAATCTTAATGCATGATGATCCACAATTCGTGCAAGTTTTGAGATACCTACAATACGGTCTACTGGAATGTATGCTACATGTGCCTTTCCTGAAAAAGGTTGAAGATGGTGTTCACAAGTAGAATGGAACTCAATATTACTCAGTAAAACAATGCCATCATAACCTTCAGCATTGAATGTTGCTTTGAGAATTTCTTCTGGATTGGTTTTGTAACCACTAAATATTTCATCCCACGAATCGATAACTCGTTCCGGTGTCCGCATGAGTCCTTCTCTTTGTGAATCTGTTTCCAAATATTTTAGGAGTGTATGTACCGCATTTTCAGCTTCTTTTCTTGTTGTCATATTCATTCACCTTCTAAACGTCCTTGTCGCTTATCTATCGTGTCGAGTTGATCGAGTAATTTTCTGCATGCAGAACGAATTGCATCTGCAACACTAATGAATTTCTTTTCATCGCCAACATGAAATTTCAAGTCGGTTAGAAGTTCATTTGGCATGTCTAGACTTACTTTGGGCATAGCCTGTCCATAGTATACGAATATATGAAGAATACTACGATCTCGAAGTAACGATGTCTTCCCGTGAGAATTGTTTAGCAGCATATCGAATTGTTAAGGCTGAAACGAACACAGACACACTAATCCAGATAAGTATGTGTTCAATAATAATTCTGTCGAGTAGTAATTCTCTAAGTGCAAGTAAAACATTGATAAAAGGTATTGCAAACCAAAATGATTCTACATCATCTAAATTGATGAATTGTGTAAGTAAAATTGGTACGATCATTGCCAAAGTGATTGGTGTTAGAACTGTGCCTGCCTCTTTTACTGATTTAGATCTCATTGCCAGAGATAAATATAGAGCTACAATCATAGTTCCATACAACCCAACTGCTAGTGTTAACAAAAGTACAGAGCCAATACTTATCGAGGGAACATTGACCAAATCTTCTGCTAAAAATGCTATTCCAAATAATAATCCAGCAACCTGTAACGCTACCCCTACTCCTGTGATTGTAACAACTGCTAACCATTTACCCATCAGGAGTTCTGAGCGTGATAATGGCAAACTCAACAAAGCTTCTAATGTACCTCGCTCCCTCTCTCCAACAGTCATATCGATTGCAGGTTGTACAGCTGCAGATGCAGTCCACAGTGCCAATACAAACGGGATAAATAGCGACAGGAGCAATCCTGCTTGTTCACCTTTTGTTGCTACATCAGCATCGGCAATTGTGCCATCCCATCGTAATGGATTCAACGTTGATTCAGCATCGAGACCACTAGCCTCTATACGTTGTATTGTTTCATTTGTTTCCCAATTATTGAGTACCTCGAGAACTCGATTACGAGCTTCTGTGGATTGTTCTGAAGTTGATAGGTAGAGTACCGAGTAGATCCATGTGTCGTTTGTTTGTTGAAGTCTTAAGATTGCATCATACTCATAAGAACGTAACAGTGATGAATCATTCAACGGTTGTGAAAGACTTTCGAGTCCAGTTGGTAAGGATTCAATCGTTATTGACATGTTGCTTTCATTTAATCCGAATAGGATCTGTGAATCGATGTAATCAGATTGTACAAGAACATCAACATCCAATTCTTGTAACTCCTGTGCTTCACTTTGCATGACTAGAGGGAATGCAATAAACAAAAGAGGGAAAAGAAGCAACGGTACTAGAATCAATGCAACAATAGTTCGCCAATCTCGAATAAATTCGATGATTTCTTTTTTTGCAACCACTCGCATTTGAGTAAATCGAATTCTACTCATCTTCGTTCACCTCATATGTATGTTGCTTGGTGAACAATCGTCGCCACAGTAAAGCAAATTTCGAAGTCTTAATGGAATCTTCTTGACGTGATCTAGCTACTTCAGAAGTCAGTGAAACATAAGCCTCTTCAAGAGAATGAGTATTCGTTAGTTGGAGTAATTCCTCTGGCTTACCATCTGCTCGTATGGTTCCATTATGGACGATGATGATACGATCACAGACCTGTTCAGCTTCTGCTAAGTGATGCGTCGAATAGATTACTGTACCTCCTTCTTCCTTAAGCCGTTGAACTAATTTCCTAACTATTCTTGCCGACGTAACATCGAGGCCAGCAGTTGGTTCGTCTAGTAATAATATGCTTGGCCCATGAGCCAATGCCCTCAGTAATGCAGTTTTTTGTTTCATTCCGCGAGAAAATCCTTCTGTATATCTATGGAGACTATCCTGCATATCTAATAATTCCGCGAATCTGATTGTACGTGACCATGCTACTGAATCCTCTAT
>DAKQ01000113.1:6735-8102 GCA_002496635.1 Euryarchaeota archaeon UBA82
GGTACAACTCCCAACAATGATCGCATTTGATCCACATTTTTCCCATCTTTTAGATAGACTCTGCCAGTTGTAGGTTTGTAGATTCCAGCCATCATTCGTAGTAACGTTGTCTTTCCAGCACCATTTCCTCCAACTAAACCAATCACCGATCTATCTTTGATATCAAGTGAAACATGCTCAATAGCATTCACTTCACCAAATGATTTACTCACATCAGTGAGGTGAAGGAGATTTTCATTCATGTTGAATCCTCGATTAAGAGGCTCGACCGTTCTCAATAGCGGTATCCAATCCAGGATGCTTCTCTTCGAGACGCTTAGCCCGTACAAGCGTATTACGTAATTCCTGCTGAATTTCTTGCTGAGGGACACCCATTTCTACAAGTGTTCCAATAAGTGTAAATGCACCTTGAATTGCTCCAGCATCAAGAAACGCATCATTTGTTATTTCCCCATGAATCCGAAGAATTTCAAGACGACTTGCAATGAATTCGGCTTCTTCTCGAATCCTTGGACCTGCAATATGCGGCAAGGCCATTAATTGGTCAATACAACTCCTCATCGTTGTCTGGTTACCGAGAACGATTATGAGCATTATGCTCATTACTTCTCCTATCGTTGCTTTAATTCGATTAAGACACCACCGGTACTTCTGGGGTGAACAAAAGCAATAATGGAATTATGTGCGCCTTTCCGTGGAACCTTATCGATCATCGTTATTCCATTTTCAACAAGATGGGAGATGAGTTCTTCTAAATTATCAACGGATAAACAAAGTTGTTGTATTCCCACGCCACGCTTTTCTAGAAATTTACCTATCGGAGTGTCCGGGTCAGATGGTTCTAATAATTCGATATTAGGACCGCTTGTAATAGATTTGGACAAGGGGAAGAATCGAGTTATGACTCCTTGATCTTCTACAAATTCGTCATCACCTTGTGATTGGAGTCCCAATAACTTCCAAAATTTACTACCTTCATCAAGGGAGTTTGTTGCTATTCCAATATGATCGATTTCAATTCGCTGTTTCATAATACTCACCTAAAAGCCACTAGGAGCCATGTATGTCCCAAAAACCTCTTTCATAGAATTCATGATTTCACCTAAAGTTGCATTTAATTTTACGGCTTCAATTACCAATGGGAACAAATTTTCATTACTGGAACATGCATTTGAAATTAAAGTTAGAGCTTGTTCGACCGCTTTTGAATCTCTTGAGTTTCTTGTTTCACGTAATCTTTGGTGCTGTTGTTCGGTAACCTTAGGATTCAGTTTCATTGGTTGGACTTTGATTTCTTCATCAAGAACACCATGATTTACGCCAACAATTCGTCGAGTATTCTTCTCAATTTCATTATAGTATCTGTA
>DAKQ01000113.1:8506-15887 GCA_002496635.1 Euryarchaeota archaeon UBA82
TTGATTATAGATTTCGTCAGTCAGATTTTCAATATGATAGGAGCCTGCGAATGGATCCACAACATCAGCGACTCCTGATTCTTCAGCAATAATTTGTTGAGTCCTCAATGCAACAGTTGCACTTTCTTCAGTAGGTAAGCCTAATGCTTCATCATAGCTATTCGTATGCAAACTCTGAGTACCACCGCATACAGCTGCAAGTGCTTGAATAGTAACTCGACTAATGTTGTTAAGCGGTTGTTGGGCAGTTAACGAAACTCCTGCAACTTGAGTATGGAATCGAAGCATTACTGATCGTGGATTCTTTGGTTCATACCGAGTTGTCATGAGATCATACCAGAGTCTTCTAGCGGCTCTGAACTTAGATACTTCTTCAAGAAAATCGTTGTGGCAATTAAAGAAAAATGATAGCCTTGGTGCAAATTGGTCTATATCCAATCCCTTATCAATTGCAGATTCCACATATGCTAATGCATTGGATATAGTGAATGCTAATTCCTGAACAGCGGTGGACCCTGCTTCGCGTATATGGTATCCTGATATGGAGATCGTATTCCATTTTGGAATACTTGTTGAACAATATTCGAATATATCTGTAATCAGTCTCATCGAAGGATTTGGTGGGAACACGTACGTCCCTCTAGCAATGTATTCCTTGAGAATGTCATTTTGTATAGTTCCAGATATTTTGTTCATTGATACACCTTGTTCTTCCGCTACTACTGCATACATCGCAAGCAAAACCATTGCAGGTGCATTAATTGTCATTGAGGTTGAAACCTTGTCAAGTGGTATGCCATCGAGTAATTCTCTCATATCTTCGAGTGTAGAAATGGAAACGCCCACCTTACCTACTTCCCCTTCAGACAAAGGATCATCAGCATCTAATCCCAATTGTGTGGGTAAATCAAATGCAACAGACAGGCCTTTCTGCCCTCGATCAAGTAACAAACGAAATCGCTCATTTGTTTCTTTAGCTGATGAGAATCCAGCATATTGTCGCATTGTCCATAAACGCGTCTTATACATATGCTCGTGAATTCCACGAGTGTATGGAGGCTGCCCTGGAATTTCTTCATCATTACCAATATGATAGGATGGAATTGGAATTCCGCCCAAGGTTTCCCAATTGCCTTTACGAAAGTCCACCATAAATCACCCATGAAGAGGCAATTCATGAATCCTCGCTTTAGATTTCAATGATTGACTCCGCCAGGTCCATGAGAATGGCCATGAGATATTTCTTCTTCATCTGCAGGTCGGACATCAACGACTTCAACACTAAATGTTAACGATTCGCCAGCAAGTTTGTGATTAAAATCAACTGTGATTGTATCACCGTCTACAGAAGCCACGTTGAATGGCCCAACATCCGACATCAACGTCATTCCTACTTCAGGTACAATGTCGCCGAACATATCTTTTGGAATCGTTTGAATTGCTTCTTCCATCCTTAGACCATATGCTCGCTCAGGAGTTAACGTAAATGTTCTTCTTTCGCCTTTTTCAGCACCCATTAGTTCTTCTTCGAAACCTGGAATCATTTGCTTATGCCCTACCAAGAATGTTAGAGGATCTCTCCCTTCACTCGAATCAAAAACTTCTCCAGATTCTGGCAAAGTGCCTGTGTAATGGACTGTTGCGACTGAATTAATTTCTACGACTGACATAATATCATCTTCTTGTTGTTAAGGCTCGGACGAGGGTTGTTAGTCGTTCCGCTATTTCCTTCGAGATAATGAGTTCTTCTTCCTTGTCATTGATGAATTGGTATGTTTCTTCAACACCGATTCTTTCTCCCTTTGCCCAGATTTGGCCTAGTAGGTTCGAACGGTGTTCTTCTGCAACACTCTCATCATCTAGAATATCCTTTGCAGCGTATTTGTATTCATTGTACTTTTGTCGGTTCAATTTCTTAACCTTGGGTTGGCGACCGCCATGCCCATCATCAGGCCTTCTTCGTCGTCGATTGAAACGTTCTGGTTTTACCACCTTTGTTGTAATTTTTTTGAATACCTTCTTCTGAGCAGGGATTTCAGATTCCAATACAGGGGATGAGATTGATGGTTTGATTTCTTTTGCTACGACATCTGGTACGGATGATGGAGTGGCAATTTCTGCTTCTATAACGGATGAAGCAGACGGTTCTAAAATTGATTCCGTCTTTTTGATTGATTCCTGAGATTGCTTACGTAATTCGGCTAAACGATCAGCACGTGATTGATTCTTTGTGGTTGATTGTTGTGGAGCTGCAGCATTGATTTGATTTGATTCCACAGTAGGTGTCATTTGCGAGGAAATCTGTTTTTCCGAAACAGTGAGTTTTTCACGAGCTTCTTTTTGTTTTTTCAATAAGTCCGATTCCAGATTTTGGGCACGAGGTGCAGGGCGGACAGGTGTGGATGATGAAGTTCCTTGCTGTGGGATTCTTTCACTCCTTTTCTTTTGGCGGACGGCATTTGCATTTGCCGCAAAGGGATTGAATGGCTCATCCTTTTTCCTGCGCCTATCTCGAATTCAAAATCCCCCGGTAGTTGTAACTCCATGACGACTCATTAAAAACAAATCGCATGATTAAGCCTATGACCATGATACTAACGTATCATCGGTGCGTAGATATTGGTTAATTCCACTGGCAATCAATGATGTTGTACGTCCATTTTCAAGTTCAATATATCCTAACCTTGCAATCATTGTACCATTATCGATACAATACATTCGTGGTGGTGCATGGGATGTTGAGTCTCGTTCTGTAGCCATCAATGTACACATTTCTCTAATTCGGTTGTTACAAGCAACGCCACCGCCTAGCAATAATTCGGATTTTCCACTGTGAGCCAATGCCCGTTCAGCCACTTCTACACAAGCTGAAAATGCATGTTCTTGTAGAGACCAACATACAGATCCCAAGGAATGACCTTTCTCGATCAATCTTTGAGCCGCAGTTAATATCCCTGAAAAAGCAAGGTCCATACCACGCACAGGATATGGCAAATCCAATCCTTCTAATGACGCACCAGGGTGCTGTTCTATGAATTCTAATGCTAGTTTTTCAATTACCGGCCCACCAGGAAAAGGAATTCCTTGCTGGCGTGCAAATTTATCCAACATGTTGCCAATACCAATGTCCAAAGTTTCCCCCAAGACTCTGTATTTACCCTGCAATTTCGCAATGACTTGAGTATTACCTCCACTGACATAGAGCAAAACAGGATCATCACAATCACACTGCTGTCTTCCAATTTCGATATGTGCGACACAATGATTAACACCAATAAGCGGAACTCCTAGAGCGCTTGAAATTGTTCTTGCAACGGAAGCACCGATCCTCAAACATGGACCCAAACCAGGACCCTGTGAATATGCAACTGCACCAATATCAGATGGTTGAAGATTCTGTGAATCTAAAATTTTCTGAAAAAGTGTTGATGAATAATCTCTATGATGATCAGCGGCTTCTCGTGGATGAATCCCCCCTTCTAATGGACGCACTGTATCGCTAATTGAGGGATAGGGTATGCCATTAGAATCAACCAAACCAAATGAAAATGTATGAGCTGTTGATTCAATGCCTAGCGTCCAACTATTGCGCCCCATGTGTTAACGGAGAATGGTATTGTTCTTCAACTCTCACCTTTTAGCCATAATATGCGTAGTGTTTTTTTCAACATAGGCTCCATGGCTTCTGTTGATGAAAATAATTCAATAACTACTGGTAAAGCAATTATTGTAAAGGATAATTTAATAATAGATATTAGAGATTCACAAGATGCTGTTGATGAATTTAAATCAAGCGATTCAAAATTAATTGATGTTGCAGGTAAAGCCGTAATTCCAGGGCTAATCGATGCTCACAACCATTTACTTTGGGCTGGTGATCGATTCAATGAACATAAATTGCGTATGGATGGCATGACTTACGCCGATATTGCTGCCTCAGGTGGCGGTATAATGGAAACAGTAAGGCACACGTGTAATGCGACAAAAGAAGAATTGACTCAGATTGGTATTGATCGATTGACGGAATCGCTTCGCAACGGATGTACCTTCTTAGAAGCTAAATCAGGATATGGCCTGTCAACTCCCGAGGAATTGCGTTTGTTAGAGGTTCAAGATTACCTCAATGGATTATCAAACATGCCTTCTATTCATTCAACTTGGATGGGAGCGCATGCGGTAACTAAAGGCAGAACATATGAGGATTACACTCAAGAAATTCTTTCTGAGCAATTGCCATCAATATTAGAATCAGGACTTGCCCATTCAGCGGATGTTTTTTGTGAACCTGGGTGGTTTACCTTAGAACAATCTGAAGAGATACTTCGAGAATCTCGCAAGGGTGGATTGGCTCTGAGGATGCATATTGATGAATTTACAGATGGCGGGGGCGGAAGTCTAGCTTCTGAATTGAAGGTTGTAACAGCAGATCATGCACATCATACTCCTTTAGACACGAGGCTTGACATGATGGAAAATGGAGTGATGACGGGATTCCTTCCAGGCACTCCTTATTCGAATGGAGATGATTGGCCTAATTTCAATGAAGTGTCTTCACATGGAATTGATTACACTATTGCTACAGATTTTAATCCAAATTGTCACATCAATAATTTGCCCTTCATAGGATCATTACTAGTCCAGAGGAATGAGGTACACCCCTATGAGGCTCTAGTTTCAGTCACAAGAAATGCTGCGAAAACCACACCTCGCTCGGATGGATTAAATCAAGGAAGCATTGAAATTGGTGCTGTTGCTAATTTCAACATGCTAAAGAGTAAACACTGGGAGAGTTGGTGTATGATGCCCGGCTCTACACCAATCCAATCCGTTTGTTTAGAAGGAGTGCATATTGAATTTTGAATTTATTTAAATTATACTTATATTAATATAAATTATTTGTGTGAATATATTAGGTGATTATCATGGCTTGGTTGGAAACTGTTGTTTGTTCATGTAAGAAAAAAGTAGATGCTAGGTTCTTAAGAGTCCTAAATGCACACCAAGAATTGAAAAGACGTCAAGATGGATGTATATCAGCTTGGGCTGCTCGATCGGTTGATGGCCAACCCTTGTTCCTCGTTCAATCATTATATTCATCACGCAAAGATCTACAAAGGATTACTAAAATCGTTTCAAACAAAATGGATTCTGAACATGGTTCATTAGAATCTTTCATGGCAGGACCTCCTTTAGTTGGTATTTTTGAGGTTGATGGACTTGAGTTTGTCAAACAATTCGAAAATGATTCCGTTTGAAGAGGGGCTATACGTCGTATAATGGTAGTTATACGACAATGAATAGAAACGAAGGGCTCCTTCATTAGCTTTCAACAATCAAATTGATTCGCAGTACACGTTTCAAGCGATTTCTTATCCCACTTACATTCAATAATTCCAAAATTCCGCTCTCCAAGTAGGGGGTAGAAGCAGCATTTTCCCGTATCTTTGAGCCAAAGAGTATATTTGATGGCGCCACCGAGTTATCTCCATGTCAACTATCGAAGGATTTTGTTTGAAATGTAAAACATACGGTCTGATCAAAGATGGTAAGCAAATCAAAATGTCGAATGGGAGAACTCGATTTGCTGGTTCCTGTTCACAAGCGGGATGTACCGGTAAAATTTCTAAGATCATCTCTTAATTCGTGATTACAAACCGATGTCGATAAATACGCGTCTTTAGTGGGACAACTACCTAGGGCTCGTGGTCTAGGGGTTTATGACGTTGCCTTGACATGGCAAAGATCGAGAGTTCGATTCTCTCCGAGCCCACTAATGAAAATTATTTTTTAATCTACTAATAAGGGGTTAAATTAATTACTTTTCAAATAATCAATCATCATGAATCAATTCGGCATCGGATTCATTAACATCACTTTCAATTTTAGAAATCGGCTGATCTTCACCTAAATTGGAAAAATCTGTATTTCCACCACTCCATGATTGAATTTCATCAGTTTGCTGAAATTCTTCATCGAATGGCATAGAGTTAGATGATAATGAATAAGCAGATGGATCAATTTCTCTCTCCTGAACACGTTGTCCCGGGTCTGGTGCTTTTCTCTCTTCCATTGGAAGAGATGCATGAAAGAGCCCACATTCTGGGCATTTAAATGTCCCTTTAAGTTCAATTGTGCCGCACGATGGACATCGAACGGCTCGTGTGAAAATCTGTAAAGAATCTGTCAAATTCAATCCTCTGGAATAAACATCTCATCCTGATAAGCAGTGATTTCATCGCCTGTTTCATCTTCCTCGATAGTTACTGTATCTTCGTCATCATCAAATTCAAGAATTGTTCCATAGTATTCTTCTCCATCGATATCAACACCAACATAAGATCCTATGTCAAGTTCATCACTATCAGATTCCTCTTCCGATTCAACATCATCATCTGACTCTTCCTCTTTTTCTTCATCTGATTCTTCTTCGGAATCATCTTCAGTTTCCTCATCTGAATCTTCCTCAGCATCGTCTTGATCTTCGAGAGACTCTTGCACATCAGCCTTATCCTCGCTAACTTCTTTCATTGCTTTGACACGAGCTCTCCATGAAGGAGCTAATACAAGGTGTGTATACAAACTTGCAATTAGCCCAACTGTGGCAAGAGCCATGAGTAATATCCCATCGATGTAAAATCCGCCTGGCATGGAACTTGCATCACCTGCAAGAGGCGTTAAAGAATTTTTACAATCCCCAACTTGAACAGTAGGTTCGCAAGGATATGCATCACCCTCGTCGATTATGATGTTTTGAGCATTCATCCACCCATTCCCATCTTCAGTTTCCAGTAATACAGTGCCTCCTTCTCCATCAACGAATGGGAATAATCCATTTGCTAATGCTGCTATGATCATGATAGCCAATCCTGTATGGATCAACGGCCAGAACACATCGTGCCACTTCTTTGACATGAAGCGCGTATGCCATTTTGTTGGGAAAGTTTTGACAGTTTCAGCCTCCTCGTCTTCAAGGCTCGCTATGGTATCTTCATGTGATTCAATAGAGTTGACAAATTCAATCATATCTATATTTCCATCCGAATTTTCATCCATTGATTCCATCATTGCATCAAGTTCTTTATCCGTCAATTGATAATCAAGGAATTTACTGAGTTTGGAACCCAATTCCCCTCTGGTAATCATGCGATTTCCATCTTCATCCATATCACCAAATGCGGTTGCTAAGGTTAACTCTTGTTCATCGATTGAGTCGAGTATGTCTTCATATATCTGAGAAATAGTTCGTTCAGTATGTTCTAAATCTTCAAGAACATCCTCAGAATCTTCAACCATTTCTTCTTCCACAGGATCTTCTTCAGAATCTTCCTCGACTTCTTCTTCAGAATCTTCCTCGACTTCTTCTTCAGAATCTTCCTCGACT
>DAKQ01000165.1 GCA_002496635.1 Euryarchaeota archaeon UBA82
ATAACCGTTTGATGGAAGAATTGTCGGCATCACTACGGTGAGATTGAATTCACCTGTTGCATTATCGAGCATTCCATTGGCCAGGTCGATTGGGAAACCTTCCGAATCAAGCATTGTCATCGAAATAACCGTATCATTACCAAGCACCCTTTCGGTCGTATACAATCCATCAAAGAGATCACCAACAACATAGGTCGTGTTTCCGAGATGCGTCCAATCCTGCAATACACTCACATTCCAACCGATCTCGGCTTGAACACGAATTGAGCCATTATCAATACCAGGTTGATACAAGTCAGAACCATTGTATTGGATATCGAAGATGTAATCGTTTGGTTTTAGAGTCGAATCCAAAGGCCAAGAGAGAGTAATAAGAGATGAATCTGGATTACTGGTGGTGTTTACCCATGTACCGTTGAAGGAGAATGAATAGTCGCCAGGAACAGCCAATCCAACCTCAACACCCATGTGGTCTGAGATTTGAACCAGAACATTCGTAGGATCCCCACGCAATTGTGGAGTCGCAATAATTTCGAAGTTCAGTATACCAACTAAGGAGTATTGATCGACTCCGCTTAGATTTGCATCATCCGTTGATTCATAGAGATCAGGATAGAATCGTAATCTGGTTTCAAGCAAGCCTGCTGCAACGTTAACGTCAGTGGAATTTAGGAAAAATTGGATGTTGAAGGCACCATTGACAGATTGATTGAATATTTCGATCCATTCTCCGCCGCTGTTGTTCTCACGCATCGAGAAGGAGAGATTTCCACTCATACCGACTGGAGAAGCTCCAATTGTCAATGCTGTTCCATTAACCCATATGTTGTCATCGAGGAGTAGAAGACTCGAGTTTGTACCTGGACCTTCTAGTGTAGCAGTCAAATTAGGAGCATCTCGAATATCCAAGGTAATTGGTTGCGTTACTGGACGCAGATGATATGTTGGAGCAGTCAAACCAGTTGTCGATTGGACCCATCCATCATATCCCAGTGTGGCACTGACATTTGTTTTTGTCTCAAGTTCATCAAGAGTGATTTCGAACGACCAAGTCCCTGAAGGGCTTACTGTCGTTGTCAGGTTTTGAGGTCCATTGACAGATGAAGTAAATGACAACCATACCGTTGAATTAACGACTTGTGAAGCATCCAAGAATGGTATCTGTTCGAAACCGATAAACCCTTCAATTGACGTCGTTGCTCCTGCACCAACAATTGGAGAATTGATTGCGTTCGGAGACGTATGATTCAGTGTTGCATCATCTGTAACGTTCATCCACCATGCATTAACTGGGGCAGTTGCTGTGGAATTCGCAGTAAGGATTGTCTGAGCAGAGACATATCCTTTCTGTTCTACCTCGAGCATGATTGCCCCATATCCAGGAGGAATAATCTCAATAGGTAAACCTTCGATGGTGAATGAACCGTTTGCATCAGTCATTGTTACATTGATGAGGCGTTCAGGAGTGTTCAATCCACTTACACCCGCAAAGGCATCAACAAGAGGTACGAGGTAGCCCTTGACCAACAATAGATCAACCGCTGTTTGGTTTTCGAGGAATCCTATATCGCCTGTAATCGTGATATTCCCCTCGCTTCCATCACGGTCAAAATTGGTTGGTGAATAGGTGACGTTTCGGACATCGAGTTCTGCTGGGTCTGGACAAGGGTCGAAAGGAACCCAACCGAAATCAAGGCCACCTGCAGAACTTGACTGTTGAATTCGAACTTCTGCCCAGGTTCTCAAATGCTGAGCGCCAACCGCATAGCCGTTGCCATTCCAATCTCCGCCTTTGAAACCGCTAACAAGACGTGCTGGAAGACCGATGATGCGAGCCATCGTAACAAAGGTCGTAGCAAATTCACTGCATGTACCCTCATTTGCTACTTCGAGCATGTAGGACGGAAGATCTTCACTTTCGACAAGACCCGAGCCGTCAAAATTGAGTTTAAACTCAGTCGTAGCGTTTCCTTCTCGTAAGAAAGTCTCCAATGCAAGTGCTTTGTCGTAAGCATTAACAGCTGAACTATCGGTAATGACTCCATTTGTGATGTTCATTACAACTGAACGTGCATCGGTAGAATCTGTATAATATGCAGGCAATTCAATTTCATAAGGGAAGCCCTGCCCGGCAATACTGTTGCTTGCAAGTACATCCCAATCAAAGTAGTACTCTGGTTGTTGGACAATAATCTCTTCAACAAATCCACCAGATACTTCGTATCGATGTGTGTCATTCGTACGCGTCAATATCACAGCAGAATCAGCCCAGAAAGAGACATTCGTCGTCGAGGCTGGAAGTGGTAAGGCGCCTTCACCGATAGGGAAATTGTAAGTGATTTGCCATGTAATTGTATCGTTAGCAAAGGTTGTACTTGCCATGTGCGTCAGATTTGTGAACGGTGGAACAACTTCAGAAGTTGGGTGAACACTGTTGTCGTGGGTAAATGAATTCCCTGTTGGAATATCATTGGTGTATTTTCTCCAATACTTTTCAAGATCTTCCTCTACAGAACCTGTTGTGTTGTTTGCCCAGAAGATAACATCATTTTGAGGCATGTCATCGGTTGGATCGAACAGATTGAAAGGCGCACCTACACAGTTGAAGAACCAGAATTGTTGTGGGCATTCCGCACCATCGAGCATACCTCCACCATCGGTGTCCGGATTTCGCCAATCAGAACCTGTTGCGTTTTCGACAGCATCAGGTATACCATCATTGTCATAGTCATCTGGCAAGACGTCATCAGAAGGATCGTTTTCTGGATTCGTGCTATCAAAGTATTCAGTTCGATCATCTACGCCTCCATTATCGGTATCGACGGCCTGAGGATCAGTCACCCAAATATCCGTAGAACCGTTTGTTATTCCAATAAATGCAAGGTTGCAGCCAGTGGTGTTTTCAAAATAAGAGTTGATTCCATCCCCATCTGGGTCGAGTAAATTGAAACAAGGTTCAGTTGGGTCTGTGTTGTCAAAGACTTCATCGAAATCATTCACACCGTCTCCATCAGTATCAACAAGTGTTGGATTTGAAAACCATCCAAATGTTCCGAGTAATTCTTGCCAGTTCGCAAGTCCATCACCATCTGAATCGGTGTAGTCATCATCACAATAGGTTCTGGTTGTACCAATCGTACCGTCATTATTTGCAGCAGTATGACAGAAGGACCCATTGCGGTTATCAACAGATGTCGGCGTTCCAGTAGGGCCTGTTGCGACACCTTGCATCACATTGTTTACCACACTTTGATAGGCAAATGAGGAGTAAGTCCCAGATACATTGTAGAATCCAATACCTCCATTTGGATTGAATCCACTAGCATCAGTAACCTGGAGTTGATTTGAACTCGAGGTATAGGAAACGAAACTTGTAGAGAAATCGACAAGAGAATCACATGGATCAGTTCCGTGGCTAACGTTGCGTTCATCACCATCATTGATGCCTCCAAAGTCAGTATCTGCAACATTCCATTCAGTACAAGACAGATTCTCTTCCCAGTTTTGGATACCGTCGTTGTCTTCGTCGCCAGAATCTTCTCTTCGAGTCGGATCGGTTTCACCTGCATCGATAATTCCGTTCCCATTCGCATCCTCTTCACCATCATCAAAGGCATCATCATCGGTGTTGTTGTCTCGAGGGTCTGATGCTTGTGCAGGATTTCCGTATGCTCCGTTGACTTCAATACCATCTGAAATTCCATCGCTATCCGTATCTGAACTTGTTGGATCGGTGAGCAGCGTAAGTGCTTCATAGGAATCATTCAATCCATCGTTATCGGTGTCGCTATCTTGAGGATTGGTTGAGGTAATACCATCAACTTCTGCAGTAAAGGTTGCACAGGCCCCTGGCCCTATGCCTTGAACAGGGTCGCAAGGTGATACCGTCTCTGTAGGAACACCATCTGGTCCTGGACGGAAACATGGCACACCACCGCAGTTAGTTGTCCAACTGGGGTTCACATATTCCATGAGATTGATCAAACCATCGTTATCAGGGTCGCCATTAGGGCCATCTGCATTTGAGGCACTGGTTGCATTCAAACCGTTAGCTGCTTCCCAGCCATCTGGCATTCCGTCACCGTCAGTATCCCATCCGTTCGGGTCTTCATCGGCAATTCCATCGCCATCATCATCATCTGATGAACAATCTGCATCGCCATCATTATCTGAATCTGAACCGTCAATCTGCCCATCTTTATCATCATCAAAATTATTTGCGCAGATGTTTCCAACTGGATCTTCATCACAAAGAATCACATTCCCTTGCCCATCGCTTCCTGTGTCACCACATTTTGGCTGATTGAATTGCATAGCATCTTCTTCATTCCAGTCATTGACTGGAATGGTTCCATTCCACCATACACCATTGTCAAGGACACCTGGGGTTGCACTGTTGTCCCAGTTGGTTGGTTGAAGGTAAGAATATTCTTGCAGATTTGACATCCCGTCACCATCTGGATCTCCAACTGCACCATCACCGCCAGTTGATGAAAGCGGGTCTAAGCCATACTTCCATTCCCAACCATCTGGTAGACCGTCATTATCAGAATCCCAATCAGTAGCTGCCGTGTTGATGAGGTATTCTAGGCCGTAAGTTAGACCATCGCCGTCTTGATCTGACGCAGCACTCACATCAACAGAAACAAAATCGATTGCAGCGAACGTAGAGCCTATCATTAACACGACAAGAAAGAGAGACTGCGCCACATTTCTTCTTCTCGAACGATCAATCCCCACGTAACTCGGCGCTTTTTTACTCAGCGGGTCCGCATCAATCATGCTCTATGGTCGTCCCTATAGCACATAAGGGAAATGGTGCGTTGTTCATACAATCAAAGAGAATCTTCTTCGGTTTCAACCTCAATTAATTCCAACTCAATCTCTGATGATTCGTCAACAGAAGAGGATGATTCGATATCATCCCAATCAAATTCAGGTTCTGTTTCAACCTCTTCAGTAGGTTCAACCATTGAAGCAAACAATTGAGCTTTCATCTTATTCTGCCCACGACGATATAAACCGAATCCAAGTAGTACGAGAATTGAAAGGAACATGACCATTGTTGTTGGTTCTGGATCCGACAGCTCGCTGAGAATCGCATTAACAATTCCCGAACTTTCTGTTTTGAAAGAGAAGGTCGGTTCTTGAGTGTAGCAAATTTCGGCGTTACATGGATACGGATTTTCCTCATCCATTGGCACGACTGTCATCTGGAAATCAACCATTTGACCATTCTTTACATTCTTTGGCGCTGTGATCTCTAAGGTGAAATCCTCAGTGGAAAACGCTGGGAGTGAAAGTGAGATGAACTCGCCTCCGTCAAGAGAACCGTCCCACCCTTCAGGTGTGTCAAGTGTAATAATGACGTTAAGTTCTACATTGTTCTGATTTTCAATTCTGTATTCCACATCGAGTGTTTCTCCAGCACCAATACGTGTCGCTTGCGTCTTCTGCTCAACAGCGAGTCTACCAGGCTCTACCTCGCTACTGATCTCGACTGTGAGAGGTAAATCGAAGTAGCGCGGCTCGTCACCGCCATCACTTTCTTCTGCAACTTGCATGTAAATGGTATGCAATCCCGCCTCGACTTGTTGACGCACGGTCATTTCGACTTTGATGTCAACATATTGGCCACCTGTCAATGAAGCGACTAGGGCGATGTTTCCTTCGACGTCCGTAATATCATACATCCAAGTTGCATACCCTGGGTCTGCATCGATATTTCTTTGGACAGCAGAAGGATTCTTGATGACCCAATTTGTTGTGCCAGCATTCTCAGATGAATCTGTGATACGAACGTTGTATACGACCGTCGAACCTGGTGAAACTGGGCCAACAGTACCAAGAGTACCAGCATCTGAGTCAGAGATCACTTCAGCAAGTATCCCAAAGGTTCGATGGATGGTCCAGCCAACAGATGTCGAGAGTGTTTCTTCAGTACTACCGTCAGAAGTAACAGTAAATCTTAGCAAACCGATGTCTACAGCATCCCTTTCAAGTGGGGGGTAAACCTCAACGCGAATCATCAGAATTTCACCTTGACCCACGATTGGAGTTAACGAGTCAATGCCCTGCTCTGTGAGTTCTGCCCCAGTTCCATTGATCAAGAATTTTACACTCCATGCAACAGGAATCTCTTGTATTCTAAGACGGTAAGTGTCATCATCGAAACCAACATTGGTAATCTTTAGGTAGAAATCACCAACTTCGTCATTATCTACGTAATGAGAAAGGTTTTCGTTGTAGAAATCAAGGCGATCGGAATCAAAAATCTGAACCTGCTGCTCCACATCTTCGTATACTTCGATGTCAGGCTCTCCGAATTGGTTGACCTTTTCCACATCAATTTCAAGCGAAACAAGTCTTACTTCAACATCACTTCCTGCTCCATTTGAAACATACGCGCGGGCTTCGACTACAATTTGGTAATTATCGCCAATACCACTCAGGTCTTCTGGAACCTCTACAGTAAGTTCTGGACGAGCCGATGACCCACCTCCGTTGAGCGTATAGCCTCCTGGGTTCGACCAAATTGGATCAGACCATCCCGATGGAAGAGATTGTTGCAATTCAAGTTGAACTGTCAAATCCGAGGTCAGTGAACCAGTATGTTCAAGAGTCAACTCAATGGTTGAGATTTGGCCAGGTGCAACCAAAAGCCGGCCAATCTGGTTAGAAGGGAAATCCAAGTAGATATCATGCTCCAGGAACGTCATCCCAAGCGGATGTTCGTAATTGATTGTGTGACCTTGTACGTCGGTAATCACCATTGTTAAAGGATACAAACCTGACGTAATTCCCGAATCGTAGGTAAAGGTGTAATTTCCAACAAGTCCATTGTTATCCAATCTCAACTCAGAATCTGTAAATTCCTTTTCAAAGACTGCAGTTGCCTCGTTAGGAGTAGTCAGGACAAGTTCAATCTTCTCAATATCATCCCTACCAAAAGCATCTCGTACATCAACGCTAAATTGCATGGTGCGCTTCTCGAGACGGTGTGTAGGAGACCACTCAGTAACCTCGACTTCGGACCAACCTTCACCTTGGTAGTGAACCTTTACTTGCGACCCAGATAGAGCATCTGCACGTATTTCTAAGCGCGAATATTCGTTCCCAACAGCCCCTCCGTAGGCAATATCAACCTGACAGGTTGAGCCACCGAGAGGATTATCGCCACCACCTTCACAAGAAGCGGTTGCTTCGATATCCAGTCCAAGGCGATCGCCATTCTCAACGACGAATCCATCTGCCCCAACATCGAGTAAAATCGTGTAAGGTGTCCAAGAATCGCTTCCTCCGAAGAAGGATGCGTTTTGAGGATCGCCCAAATCTTCAGTAACTTGCTTTACCAAGTTAGTGCCCGAGTATAACTTGAAAGAAGCCTCAGCAGTAGAGGTGCTCTGGCTTGCACGCCACTTCAGATAAACAACGACCTTTACTTCGTCGTTGGATTTACCCTGGACGGTTAGATCCGAAATCATTTCTTCTGAATCAAACCGAATCCCATTCTCTAGTAAACTAGCATCCCCATGATTGCCTTCAGGTTGAATCGTCGTAAGCGTGTCGTCGTTATCGACTAAATCTAAGAACAATTCATAATCCTCTAAATTTTCGCCAACCGAAGAAACAATTTCAGTTCCAGAAAACGTTGATTGCTCCGTATTGTCAAGGGGGACACCCATGAGGAGAAGCGATATCAGTACCAAAAAAACGAACCTATTGGAAGACATAGTCAAGACAACCCTTGTACTAGGGGGGTAGCAGCAGGCGTTAAACCGTTTTGGATGTTTTGTGTAAACAATCTACGTTCACCGAGGATTGTAAATGGTATCGAGGGAGGGATTTGAACCCTCGAACCCATCTGGGACCGGATCTTAAGCCCGGCGCCTTTGACCACCTCAGCCACCTCGATAGTACCGCTGGGAACAAGGATGTATGAAATCCTTCCCTATGGAGAAAGTGTCCAACCTCCATCAACTTTCAGCTCTTGGCCTGTGATGTATGATGCATTTGCCAGGAAGTAAACAGCAGATGCAATGTCCTCGGGTGTACCTGAACGTCGCAAAGGAACTCTCTGCAAGACCTTGTCAAAATGATCCTGTTCCCAATCGGCCGAAAGAATTGCACCAGGGCCAACGCAATTGACCCGAACATTTGGGGCGAGTTCTCCTGCGAGCCCAAACATGAGTTGTCGTAGGCCTGCCTTACTAGCGGTATAATGAGACAATTTTTCCCAATGCTGGCCTTCTGAGGTATCTGTAAGTGCAATCACACTACCTTCTATAGAAGACAGTGATAAAGACAATCCTTGGGTCAATTGAAACGGCGACTCCATGTGTAATCGATTCATAAGTCTCATGTCTTCAACTGTGAGGTCTTCGATCGGAATTTGACTGTATCTTGATGCATTATGAACGAGAACGTCGAGTCCACCTCGTTCGACTACAAATGGATGTTTTTCAACACGTTCAACAAGTGTTTCCGTAGCAGCCTCATCTATCAAATCTGCTTGCAAGACATCGGCCTTGCCTCCTAAAGATCGTAACTCTTCAGCAAGCATGTTTCCTTCTTCCAAGGAGGACGAAACATGAATGATTACAGAATAACCATTGGTCGAGAAATGCTCAACGATTGCCCTGCCTATACGCTTGGCTCCTCCCGTCACGAATACTGTAGGATTGGCCATGAGACTGCTTAACATCTCGCATTCATCAATGCTCGTATTCCAAAAACACACTATTTCGTCCCTGCACACCTTTTTGATGTTCGTTCATGTGGCCAGTACATCGGGGGTGCGAGGTTATGGCTAGAAATCTAAAAATGGCGTCACCTAAAGCACCTAGGCCCCGTTTGCCAAACTGGTTTCGAACTCGACTACCATCTGGAAAACAGCAACAAACCTTCAACGAAACGATGGATGCTGTAAAAGATAACAAACTCCATACCGTTTGCCAAGAGGCAAAATGCCCAAACATCCACGATTGTTGGTCAAGCGGTGATGCAACATTCATGATCGCAGGAAAAGAGTGTACGAGGGGTTGTCGTTTCTGTGCAGTTGGAACTCGCAAAACACCACCTCCACTTGACCAAGATGAGCCTCAACATTTGGCAGAAGCAGTATTATCAATGAACTTACGTCATGCAGTAATCACGGTCGTCAACAGAGATGATTTGGAGGATTCAGGTGCGGACCATTACAAAAAATGCCTTGCTGCTGTTTCCGAATCTTCTCCTGAAGTTACACTCGAACTTCTTTGTTCGGACCTAGCAGGGGATTTGTCCGATCTTGCACATCTACTCGAAGGAAGTCCATTGAAAGTTTTCGCTCACAATGTTGAATGCGTCCCCCGATTGGATTCCATTGTTCGCGACCCTAGAGCATCGTTTAACCAATCCATTCAGATACTCAAGGAAGCAAAACGGCTCCGCCCAGATATCATCACAAAATCATCGATTATGGTCGGTGTTGGTGAAACGGATGATGAGGTTCTTGAGGCAATGAAACTACTCAGGGAAGTCAATGTTGATTTACTCACAATAGGACAATATCTTGCTCCATCAAAAAAACACCTCGCAGTCGATAGATTCCCTGAACCTGAGCGTTATGATGAATGGGCCGAAGCTGCAATCGAAATGGGCTTTTCCGGGGTCGCTTGTGGACCATTGGTTCGTTCTTCGTACAAAGCAGGATTGCTCATGAGGAAAACCTTGGATAAAACCAATCAAGAGGATATGCCAGGTGCTTATGTGAAAGTTCAACCCATAGCAAATCACCAACATCCCTTAATGCCGAGTCATGGTGAGGTGAACCAATGACGGAGAGAAGAACGGCGACAACAGCGCCTTATACCATCGGAATTCCTCCTTTTAGACCTGGAGAAAAGGCTGATTTTGGCGGCTCATTCAAGGAGCAACCAGAAGACCTCAATCGACCAGATCCGGCAACATGTACTTCTGACGAGACAAACTTGCATGCAAGAGGACTTGTCCGAGTTCTCGACGATAACGGTGAAGCAAAAGGGGAATGGAATCCCAATCTCGATAAAGCGACTATGATTGAGGGACTAGAATACATGATGCGATTGCGCATTTTTGATGACCGAATGATCAAGATGCAACGAACAGGAAAACTCTCCTTCTATATGCGGTCTTTTGGTGAAGAAGCAATTGCTATTGCACAAACGATGGCGCTGAAAGAACAAGATTGGATATTCCCTTCTTATCGACAACCAGGGGCTCAATTCGTGCGTGGTCGAGACATGGTTAGTATGATCTGCCACTGCATTGGTAATACTGAAGACAACGTTCGAGGACGACAAATGCCAGTTCACTATACTTACAAAGAAGGCCGATTCATTTCGATTTCATCTCCTGTAGGAACTCAATTCTCACAAGCAGTAGGTGTCGCTATGGCGAGTGCTTACCAAGGAAAGGACGAAGTCTGCATCTCATGGCTTGGAGACGGTACATCCGCTCAAGGGGACTACCATTATGCACTCAACTTCGCTTCCACATTCAAACCTCCAGTCATCCTCAATGTCGTTAACAATCAGTGGGCAATTTCAACACATTCCAATCTCGCAACAGGTGGAAAGACCTTTGCTGAGCGAGGTTTAGCCTATGACATTCCTTCGTTTAGAGTGGATGGGAATGATTTCCTTGCACTCTACAGTATCACACAATGGGCGCGTCAGCGTACCGAAGCAGGCCTCGGCCCGACTCATATCGAAATTTACACATACAGGGCAGGCGCACACTCCTCCTCGGATGATCCGTCTGCATATCGGCCAAATGATGAAGCAACATGCTGGCCAGGTGGAGATCCAATTCAGCGATTGAAAGACCACCTCATCTCAATTGGTGTTTGGGATGAAGAAAAGCACTCTGAACTTGCGCAGAAAATTGACGATGATGTGATGACAGCTTACAAAGAAGCATGTGAATTTGGCGACCTTGCTTCAGGACCATATCCACCTGCATCAACAATTTTCACAGAAGTCTATGAGACCGTCCCTTGGCATATCCAAGAACAAAGAGAGGAACTCGGGAAGTGAGATGATGGTTGACATGAATATGATCAAATCTCTTAATTCGGCATTGTCGATTTCATTGAAAGAAGATCCAAACGTGGTCATCTTTGGAGAAGATGTCGGTTTCTTCGGAGGCGTTTTCCGAGTGACAGAAGGATTACAGAAGGAATACGGAGCACACCGAGTCTTTGATTCACCTCTTGCAGAAGGTGGAATTGCCGCTATCGCAATGGGCATGGGACTCAATGGACTACGTCCAGTAGCAGAAATCCAATTCGCTGACTATATTTTCCCAGCGTATGACCAAATTGTCAATGAAATCGCAAAGGTTCGACATCGCTCAGGAGGAGAATTCACTGCTCCGCTCACATTCCGAACACCTGCTGGTGGTGGAATCAAGGGGGGACATCATCACTCACAATCTCCAGAAGCGCAGTTTACGCACACACCTGGTTTGAAGGTCGTCTATTGCTCAAACCCATACAATGCAAAAGGACTGCTATTGTCTGCAATCGAATGCAATGATCCAGTGATTTTCTTTGAACCAAAGCGCTGTTACAGGGGCCCTTTCTATGGAGATCCACACAATGTTCCAACATGGTCAGGTCATCCAGATGCTGAAGTTCCTGAAGGACATTACACCGTCCCTCTTGAGCAAGCAAGGGTTGTCAAAGAAGGAAATGCTTGCACTGTTATTGCTTATGGAACAATGGTCCATGTTGCAGAACAGGCAATAAAAGATTCAGGCATTGACTGTGAACTGATCGACCTACAAACATTAGTCCCATGGGACAGAGACACCGTTGTCAATTCAATCAAGAAAACAGGACGATGTGTTATTGTCCATGAGGCTCCAAAAACCAGCGGTTTCGGAGCAGAAATGAGCGCATCGATTCAAGAAAGATGTTTCTATCATCTTGAAGCACCGATTCAACGTGTCACCGGATGGGACACACCATTCCCGCATACAACGGAATGGGATTACATGCCAAGTCCTCAGCGAATAGCTGATGCAATAAAGAAAACACAGGTGGAATAAATATGGGAACATTTGCATTCAAATTACCAGATATCGGAGAAGGCGTCGTAGAAGGCGAAGTAGTGGAATGGATGGTCTCTGTAGGAGACTCAGTCAAAGAAGATGATCCAATTCTCTCAGTTATGACCGATAAAGCAACTGTCGAGATTCCAGCACCATGCGATGGAACTGTGAGTAAAATTATTGGAGAAGCAGGAGATATTCTTCCAGTCGGTGTTGTCTGCATCGAATTTGATGTGGATGGAAATGGAAATGCTTCTGAAGAAGAACCTGCGAAGGAAGAAGTGGAAACCAAGCCTGAGCCAACTCCTAAACCCGTTGCTGCTCCTGAGCCTGAACCACAACCTGAAGCAGTACCTGTATCTGTAGCAGGCCCTGCTGTCGAACGCGCTCCTGGGACAAAGCCACTAGCAAGTCCTGCCGTTCGACAACGTGCACGATCTGCAGGTGTTGATCTGTATCATGTTGCAGGATCAGGTCCTGCAGGACGAATCACTCATGCCGATCTTGATGTCCACCTCAGCGGTGGTGCAAGTCGTGCGAGTTCATCAATGCCAGTTGGTGGAAGTACACGTACTGCAAAAACTGGAACTGAAGAGATCAAGGTTATCGGTTTGCGACGAAAGATTGCTGATTCAATGATGGCATCATACTCCACAATTGCTCACTTCTCATACTTTGAAGAAGTTGATGTAACCGAGTTAGAAGCCCTTCGACAACATCTCAATGCAACACGTCCTGAGGGTGCTCCAAAGTTGACATATCTTCCATTCATCATGCTGGCTTTGGTCAAAGGACTGGGACAACGCCCAGAGTGTAATGCTCTCTTTGATGATGAAACTGGAGTTGTAACCCGACATGAAGGTGTACACCTTGGAATTGCTACTCAAACAGATCGTGGATTATACGTTCCTGTTGTCAAGCATGTTGAAGCAATGGACATTTGGTCTGCAGCTGCTGAAATGGG
>DAKQ01000115.1:0-394 GCA_002496635.1 Euryarchaeota archaeon UBA82
ATCGGCAAACCTGCCATCGGATTCAAATTCTAATCCCATGGATATCGCGTTTGTGCTTTCAGATGACCTTCCACTCGAGATTGATGAAGGAATTCCAAGGTCACTCGGATCTACATGGCTCCAAGGACATCTTGCAATTGGGTTATGTCATTTCTTATTGGATGAACATGTTGAGCTCAACCTCTGAGCCACAACGGGAACCCATCTGTGCCCTGTTTGAGTGCGTGCGAGAGTAATTCATCGTCCAGAGCGAGTGGGTGGGTTTGAGGCCAATTCGCTAGTGAGGATATACTTGCAAAGTTGTTTGCAATGGAATCGCAATCTCCTTTAGAAACGGGTTCAGTATCGATATATGCAGCACCAATTGTAAACCGTGCCTCGACTGTACCATCAA
>DAKQ01000115.1:767-11410 GCA_002496635.1 Euryarchaeota archaeon UBA82
GGAATTTACTATTCCATGTTGGAGGGACATTGATGTTGATCATCAGTTCTCCATTTTGAAAAGCATGTAGGAGCATCTTCATCGCATCTTTACTTTCCCTAGGCACAGAGTTATTCGGCCATTTAGAAACATGAAAAGCATCTGCGTCAATATGTGGTCTACAGAGATTTTCTGGAACCATGGGAAGAACTTCAAGAGCACGTTCAACCAATTGAACAGAGCCTTCTATGCCTCGTTCCATCCCTTCGAGTTCGAAGGATGTAAAGGAACATGCAATCGCTGGCATTCCATACAATCCTGCTTCTCTTGCAGCACCGATAGTCCCGCTATGGCAGGAGTCTTGGGAAAGATTTGGACCTAAATTGACTCCTGAGACGACCAACGAGGGGACAATTCCTGGAAGTACGTTCTCCAGACCACCATCGAGAGCGACAATCATTGTATCGCATGGTGTACCATCGAGAGAAAAGAGATGACAACCGACAGATTTGTCCAATTTCCAAGTAGCAACCAGATCCTCTCTGTTGTGTAAATCCATTGGTTTACCTAAGTTAATCTGCATACTGCATGCTGATTTGTTTTCAGATGGAGCAAAAGCAATAATTGGAATCCCTCTTTGATTGAGAGACTTCACCAGCAGTTCAAATCCTGGCGCTTCGATTCCATCATCATTTGTCAATAGAACCCACTTATTCGACATCATTCATCCACTCCTGGCATATCTGCTCTATCAAGGGCTGTTTGATGAGTTAGGTGTTCTCCATAGATTATTGATACAATCCCAAGTAAAAGAATAGGGCCACCTACCCACGTCCATAATCCAGGAACACCAGTAGAGAAGAATAGCCAACCAATGATTGAGCCAATGACTGGTTCAAGCGTTACACTAATCGAAATCAAAAGAGGAGAAACATATTTGAGACAATGATTCAACCCAGTATGTCCAAGAATTCCTGCGATGAAGGCGAGTAAAACGAACCACCAAAGTGTTGAGTGAGTAAAGTAGCCAAATGCTCCGAGTGAACTAAAGTCTGATTCAAGCATCCATGAAGCTGGAATAAGCAACATACCTCCAATCAGTGTAACTGGAAAGGCATAGATGAACAACGGCATCCATTCTCTTAAGATTCGTCCACAAACGAAGTAACCTACAACGAATACCGCTCCTAAAAATGCGAGTTGATCTCCAAAGAACGTTACAGAATGATCTCCTTGAACATCTCCTGCATCCAGCAAGGAGATCCCTGCACCCGTAAAAGCAGCAATACCACCGATTAGTTCCATTCGACTTGGTTTTCGAACAAAGAAGAACATGCCAACAAGAATAACAAGCGGATGAGCAGTAACAAAGAGAAGGGAATGTGTAAGTGATGTATGATCTAATGAAGTAACCCAAAACCCGAAGTGGAGAGCGAGAAAGAACCCACTTCCGATGAGTAGCAGCAAAGTCTTAGGCTCAAAGACTCTGTTCCTGATTGCTGATTCAGTTGTGAACCATTGCCAAAAGGCAAGTGGTGCAAGCAATAATGCTGTTAGTTGTAATCTCCATGAAGCACGTAACAATGGTGGAATCTGATCAACATGTGTGAAGATAGCTCCTGCACTTGAAACACCAAATATTGCGATTCCTAATACAACCCAAACAAATGATGGGACGTTTGACCCACTCATGCGGTTCACGACTCGTTGACTAACTCAGCATCCAGAACTGGGCTTCCACCGATAACGCCTGCCCGCTTAAAGAGAGCATAGATTCCATATCCAATACCAACGTTCAATCCGATGAAACCAGCCATACGACCGATATACCATCCAGAACTATTTGGATTTTCTACGAGCGTATCGATGAATGAAAGGATACTTGATTCGGTACCGAAGAATGCTTCCCCAGTTAACAATCCAGCAGCGACCATAAAAGTGCTCAGGAGAATAAGTGCACGCTTCTTTTCAGCAGCGGTTGCTCCTTCTTCTTCCTTAATTGCTTCAATTTTAGGCTTGAGTTTTCGCTCTTCCCACTTGTCACGACTGTATCCTCCAATGAGCATTGGAAGCGTGTGGGGTACATCGAGGTACATTCCAAGACCGAATGAAGTACCCATACCAGTGACCCATTCAACAAACATACCCAAAAGGAATCCAATTGCAAGAAGCGTAAGGTCGCCTTGACCTTCAGCAAAAATAACGGAGAATGTAGCGAAAGCGTTTGCTTGTGGTGCGATCAAATCAATTCGACCTTCTGCAAGTTGAATCGATAGGAAGATTGCAACTGCAGCTCCGATGATTGCCCCAGGAACAACACCCATGATATTACCCTTGGAAATATGATACGGGCGGTTACCGATGTACAAACTGTTCTTGTAATCTCCAATGACTGTTCCCGACATAGAAATCGCCGAACCAAATACTGTGGTTCCAACCAATCCAAGTAGAACAGCGTCTTGCTTTGACAAACCAAGTGCACTATCAAAATTCAAGAACAAACCAAGAAGCATCAATAGGACAATGAAAGAAGTACCCGAAACTGGTTCAATACCTGTTTCACCCATAACACGAACTGCGATAGCACCCAAAAGGAAGGTGGTGAGAATAAGCACAGTAGCGAAGATAAACGCTGCAGCAATCGGGAAACCACCAACCCAGAAGATGAGAATCATAGAAATAAACGTCAATCCCATAAAGATTGGAATGTGCATAAGAGGCCATTCATACCAACCCTTACCTTCCATGTATTCTTGAGATCCTTCACCTTTGAAGGCAGATCCAATGTCCTTGAAGATGTTAGCAAATGTTCTCCACATCTTTGCAAGTCCGAACATACCACCTCCGACAATTGAACCGATTGCAATGGTTCGAACCGTCTTGGAGAATGCAATCATTTGAAGCGCTTTGCCTCCATCTGCCGCATAGTCTTGGATTGGCACATTTGCCTGCAACGTTGCGTCATATACTGGGAAGTTACTGTACACTGCAAGCGGTACTAAGAAGAACCAACCAACAAGTGTTCCAAGATTAACAAGGAACGCTACACGAGTCTTCATGAACCAACCAATTGCAAACATCGACGGAGTTAATGCAACACCAACATAGGTGTAAGCGAATGGATTCCATGCACTGTCTTCTGACCATTGCGTGTATTTCTTTGATGAACCGTCTTCATAGATTCCAGCTGGTTGGTGTATTTTTCCAGCACTGTAAAATGATGCAAGTCCAACATCACCTATGTGAAGTGTTTCAGCCAGATAATCCATAACGGACAGTTTCTTGTCAGATAACCAAATCAGTGGATATTCAATAAGGAACATTCCGATCATCGTAACACCAGTCCATAAACCGATAGTTTTCAGTGACTCTCGAGCGTGTTCAACTGCCCCAGTATTTACATCAGAAGCAATATCCAACATTTTGAGTGTAGCTTCAAAACCAGGCAACGGTAATGGGTCCTCTACAAGCCATACACGTCTAAAAATAATGAAGTACATAACACCCAAGAATCCAGCGAACATTGAGGCTACAATAGCGATAAATGCTAACCTAAAGGCTTCACCATCCTCCAACGTAATCAACGGCCCGTCGGCCAACGAATACTGTGCTTTTGACGCCAATAAGAAGATAGCAGGGAAGGTGAAGATAAATCCTGTAGAGGCGTGTGTTGCGCCTGTTGTCGCTGAAGTGGCAATGTTGACTTCCGACGGAGACCATTTGAGTGCCATTCCTAGAAGGTATGCAATGTACCAAGCGGCAGAAATTGCCAATCCAAGTTTCAGACCAATATATGCAGTGACACCAGAAAATACAGCACCAATTGCAATACCAAGCAAAACTTTTGGAGAGGACCAATGCGATACTTCGAACGATTCTTCGAGGTTTTTCTCTTCCAGATATTGTTCAAGAACACCGGTGTTAAGATTGTTGTACATCTCATCATCGAGCCAGGTAAGAGTTCCATCCTCTATGGCCTTGAGACCCTTTGCAGTAACGGGTTGCCGATAGGCTGACCGTTGTACTGTCGAACCTTCTTTTAGTTCATTTTCAGCAGCCATGGTATCCCCCTCTGATTCGTTGGTAACGCGGGCACTTGAATACAATTCCCCTTATTTGGCTGGAAAACTATGGGTAAAAGGGTTTATTCATTTCTAAGGTGATGGATGCGCATGAGCGGAGAGACAGGAGCCAATGAACTCGCCCGGCTAGGTGGGAAAGATTTGAACAATGATGGGCAAATAATCAATCTCGTTGTTGTAGGTTCAAGTCGCTATTATGACTATTCAGTCATTGAGGAAATTCTCGATCAGTGGATTGAACTTGAAGGCTATCCTGACATTATTATTGTTGGTGGTGCAAGTGGTGTTGATTATCTAGCAGAGCGTTGGGCGAATAACAACAATATTCCATTTGTAGTCTTTTCAGAAATGTGGGCTAAACCACGACCTGGACTTGAAGATTCAGGACGAGGAGAAGCTCCTACTGACTTGACAGACAAACTTCTTGATGCTGCGACTCACGTCCTTGCTTTCGAAAGTAAAACCAGCAAATGGACAAAAATTGTTGCTGAAATGGCAAATGATATCGGTTTACCGACCTACGTATATCATTTGGAAGAATCTTGATTCTTGTAAATGAAACGAGCAGGAATACCTCCCCATGTTTCATCATCTGGAATGACTTTTCGTTTTGGGAGTACTGCGCGATTGGCAAGAACACTTTGATTTCCGATCCGTGAACCAGGTCCAACCATGGAGCCACCTCCAACAAGTGCTGAATGTCCAATTGTAACCTTTTCTAGAACAATCATATTTCTTTCAACAAGATGGCCGTTGATTGTGGCTCCTCCTCCTATTACGACGTTATCTCCAATCTCCACCAAAGACGGATCGTTAAGTGCTACCGTATTGATATTGACATTTTTCCCGATTTTACAACCTGCTAAACGGTAGTATCCATTTGCGAAGAATGAAGGAACAACGTGTGTCAAAAATGGATGTGTTGAACGATGCAACTGACCACAAATCGCCCATCGAATTGTCGTCAGTGATGCAAGAGGTGCTTCGATTTTATCTTCAAATCTAAGGTGTATGATAAATTGTAAACATCCAGATAGAACTAGCAAAAAGAATCCCCAAACTAAGAATGCTATCGAAGCGGAGAATCCTGTAATCGCTAAATCTAACCATCCACGATCATTTGCTCCATATGCATCCAGATAATCAAACACATAGAGTGCAGGAGCGATTGGAAGCCCCCAAACAATTCCCATCATTAGGATTAGGCATATCGTGAGAAAGGCTTGAAGTTGGGTAAAACCCTTCATATATCCACCATCTAATTCAATCACTCTTCAGCAGAATTAGCGCCTGATTGAGCAAGTGCACGTACTCTAGCGTCTTCTTCTTCCGCTACACGAATTCCTTCTTCCAGATCGACTCTACTGGTCAAGTATGTTCCAAGTAGAATGACGACTGTAATACTTAAAATCGCAACACGGCTGTCGTAAGTTGTACTTGCAATACCATAGAGGAATGTACCAATCATTGCAGCAGATTTACCAAGGAAACCAAAGAATCCAAAGAACTCTGAAGTTCTCGTTTCTGGTACGAGTTGAGAGAACATAGAACGGGCTTGTGCTCCAGCTGAACCCATCGCAACACCGACAAACATTCCGAGTATAATCCATTGGAGCGCCACTCCGAGGTTGAGAGGCTTCCATACATTATCTCGCATGATTTCAGCCCAACCATCAACAGGACCGCCTTGATCGACAATTGTTGGGTGGCGATCTCCAATCTCATCTTGTCCTGTGAGATTACCTCCTACAAATATAATCGAAAATCTATGGTCACTTGTGTTGTTGAAGCCTTCAACAATAGATGTCGCATCCGACTCATTGATTGTATGTTCTTCTACTTCCTTCCCATCGGCTTGATCTGCAAGGAATGATGCTGCGAGTATACCAACAAGAACAATAGCAATCATTGCAAATATACCCAAGTTGCCTAATTCTTTTGATTGAATAAACAAGATACTACCACCAATAATGACAACAAATGCCAATATGAGTATGCAAACCAAAATCCCAGCACCTATTTCACTTGTTCCAGAATCATCTTTGTTATAGTCGGTTGAATTTTCAGGGAAATATGCCTGGAAACTATCTCTAAATTCAGCATCACCAGAGGATGTTTCTCCCACCCAACTTTCGTAGCCTCTATCGTATAACGTTTCCAATTCATACATACTGGTGTTATTATCCCAGGTGAAGGCGAAGTCATAACGATCTGCATCTTCTTCACCCTCAAGTTCAAGTGGGGCAAAACCAGCAGCAACAACTGCTACAAAGCAATAGATCAATAACGCAAGCATAAGAGCAAACTTTGTCCCCTTTATATCTGCTAATTTCCCGAATACAATGGTCATAGGAATTGCAACAATATTGACTGTCAACAGTAAAATGACATTCATATTAGTATTCAGACGAAGTACAGATTCACCAAAGGCACTTGCCATACTCGCAATTGTATTTACACCGTCATAGAAGAGAAGATACGCAATTAGGAAGTATGCCAGTACTTTGAACCGCTTTATTTCCTTGAATGTCTGGAAAACCTGCTTATAAGCAACTGCTGTTGCATTTTTGAAACCCTTCCATTCCATTTCAGAAGGTATTTCTGGCTCTGGAGTCCATTTGAATATGAGAAGACCGAAGCCCCACCACCATATGGATGATGTGACAAAGATTACTGCCATCTTGAACTTCCAATCCCAATCAAACAGACCAAGCGGATCGAGTAAGACAATCAGATGGAATATCAGCAACAAAGAACCGCCCATGAATCCGTAAGCATATCCCCAAGTAGAGACGTGATCTTGGCACTTTCGAGGTGCCAAATATGGCATAAAGGAGTAATAAATCACATTTCCACCAGTAAATCCAACAGTACCAATCATGTACATAAGCGCTAGAATCATATAACCGTCAGAGCCGAAATATGGCGCAGCACCCATCAAAGCGGTGAAAATAATCCCTACAAGAGTATACCATTTTAGTAACTTTTTCTTAATTGGCATCTTATCTGCAATAGCACCGAGAGCGGGAGCAGTGACCACTACGAATACCATTGAAATGGTAAGTATCCAAGCGTAAAAAGTATCACCAGATTGCGTACCTGTGGCAGTGTTGTACAAGGCAGCCATCAATTGAGGCGCAATAACTGTCATCACCGTAAGTGCATAGGCCTGATTTGCCCAATCAAAGAAATACCAACTCTTCAAGGACTTCTTATCATCATCACTCATAGCCTCCATAATGTCTTTTGTCGATTTTAAATCGTTTGGATTTACAACTTCGCTCATGGTATCCCTAACTACACCTAGTCTGACAGGGTTTATCAAAAGCGACCCTACATATTGCTATAAATTATCGAATTACGAAAGGTTACAAAATTTCAAACCAAAGATAACAATAGGCCTCTCTATGAGCAAATCATTCCACCGTGTTCTCGTCACTGGGTGTACCGGATTTCTTGGTCGCCAGGTCACCAATGAATTTCTCTCCAGAGGTTATCTCGTTCGAGGAACGACTCGTGCACTCGAAGAAGAACATGAAGGAATCAAACAAGACTTCAACGCAGGAGAACGCTTTGAGCTTTGTACAACTAATCTTCTCTCAGATAATGGTTGGGAAATTGCAATGGATGGAATTGATGCCGTAATCCATACAGCGTCCCCTTTTTCTGCTCAAGAACCTAAGGATGAACAAGTCCTCATTCGTCCAGCTCGAGAAGGTACTGTAAGAGTCCTAACACATGCTTACAATGCAGGTATCCGTAAATTTGTGATCACGTCATCAACTGCGGCGATCTCTGGAGCAACTCCAACAAAAAAGAACCAGACCTATACACACGAGAACTGGACCGATCTTCAACAGAATGTTTCTGCATACACCAAGAGTAAAACCTTGGCAGAAAAAGCCGCTTGGAAATTTATAGAACAGCACCAAGATGCCAAGTTAACAACAGTTAATCCAAACGTTATCTTTGGTCCATTACATAGTGGAAGGTCAGGTACATCATTACGAATCATTGAATCCATCATTAGTAGTTCATATCCTGGTTTCCCAAAGATCAGTTTTGCACCCGTCGATGTTCGAGATGTTGCTTGGATGCATGCTGAAGCGTTAGAGAACGAACATCTCGTAGGTGAACGTTTGATGATGTCATCAACACCGATTACAATGCCTCAAATTGCTCGTATTCTCAAGGCAAACGGTTGGAAGGTCACTACAAGAACACTACCAAATTTCATTGTTCGATTTATGGCTCTCTTCATCAAAGAAGCCCGTCTCATAACAAGTGGGCTAGGAACAACAAGTTACTACGACTGTTCAAACACACAGAACAAGACTGGATGGGTCTCAAAATCTCACGAAGAGATGGTATTATCTGCTGCAGAATCTCTCAGAGATCAATGATCACGAATAATGATGTAACGACCAAGGGCTTCTTGCCACATGATTTCTTTACCAGCTTCGATGTTCATTCCTTCTCCAGGAAGTGGTAGAATCATCATTGTGTGGTCACGCATGTTCATGGCATGGACTTCCCCATTGTCGATGTGAGTGACCATTGCAGTTCCCTTTTCGATCATTGGTACGTTGATTGAATCTGTTACAGTTCCAACGTGTGAAATTTTCTTACCGGTGAAAATACTTTCAAGAGAGAGACGTGCTTTAGCAGATCCGTGTTTCCCTGGCTTTGATTTTGAAATACTCAAGATTTTGTAAGCTTCTTCATCAACAACACAAAAACGTCCTACTTTTAGGGTTCGAATTTCGACTCTGTCAGTTCCTGGCATGAATAAACCGCATAGGTGATGGCTTAAGACAGTTGGGTTTTCAATTCTTGAATTTTAGAGTTCTCGGACATCAAAACGCTGTCCAGATTGCTCAAATGTGTGAGTTGTAATCAGTGGAAGCAATTTCTTGGCAACATCTGCCGGGTCACTCAGATCCCCATTTTCGTAGTAACCAACAAACGAAGAATGAGATGGGAAATCCTTTGAATCTGCCGAACGGATTTCTTTTTGCATATCGGTATCAACAATTCCTGGAGCGATTGAAATAGCACTAATTCCGTGGCTCTTCCCTTCTTCTGCTAAGCATCTGGCCCACATATCTTGACCTGCTTTAGCAACACAATATGAGGACCATGATTCAAGTGGACGTAATGAAGCACCACTGGAAATTGTAGTTACTCTGCAGTGATCCGAGGCTTGCATCAATGAATAAACGCCTTGTGTAAGTCGTTGAACACCAATGAGATTTACCTGTATATTTTCAGCCCACGCATCACTCGGGGCTTTGTTCATTGGCAATATTGGTGAAATCATACCTGCGTTGTGTACGATTCCATCTAATTTCTTATGATCTCTATTGAGCACTAAAATGGCCTTATCAATCGATTCGTTATCGGACAGATCGCAGACAATTGAGGATGAAGATGAAGAAATGGTTCTTACCTCTTCTGTGGATTCTTCTAACATAGCGGTATCTCGAGCAAGTAAGATCACATTAAATCCAGATGTTGCCAAACGTAGAGATAATTCCAACCCAATGCCTTTTGATGCACCAGTCACAAGAAATGTTTTTTGTTCCATAACAACGCCTGAGAATGAAAGTATTGATACTTTTTTGCACATTAGAGTGTAGCCATTCCACCAGCAGGCATTGCATCCATCATTGAGATGGTGTCACCTCGAAGGCTTGGACCCACATTGATTGTACCAAAGATACCAATATCTGCTAGATTATGCGATAGTGAGAACCATGTCCTTCCATACTGATCCACTCGAATATCAAGGAAATCACCCAATCCTCCACATCGATTGTATCCACAATCAGGTTCCTGGTCGATAGGGTCTCCAACCTTATTGAGTTGAACCGTTGTGAACATAGGTGTTTCATTGAATGCATCTGTTGCATATGTGAGATAAGCATTCCATGTCTCTTCATCGCCTTCAGTTTCGCCGACATAGCCGAATGCAACTGTGCCAGCGTCACCTGCAACAACAACAGGGAATCCAGTTCCTGAGAGATTGATAGGAGGAGCGATCATCGTTGCATTTGACCATGTATCCCCTTGATCGATGGAATACGACCAGTATGGCATGTTATCAAGACCCATCCACATTGCGTGTACGTTCCCTTCGCTATCAACTTCGACTTGAGCTTCTTCTGCATTCCAAGTATCAGCAGTTCCAGTTACGGATGTCGGCAACACATGTTCAGTCCAGGAGATGCCTGCATTCGTTGTTCTAAAGATCGAATATCCATCACCAGTACAACCTTTGTTTCCTCGATAGAAGTTCCCGTCAATGCTTCCAACAAGATGGGCACTAAGACCGCCAGAAGAGCATGTTACGGGAGCTCCAGAGGTTTCTGGACCCCATGTCGCTCCACCGTCTTGACTTGATGAACAAAGAGGATGAGGGGCGTTTCCATTGATACAGAACATCCATGTTGTTTCGTATAATGCTGCAGGCATGTTGCTGCTTGCAATTGTTTGGTGATCTTGAACAGAATACACTTGTGTAGCGATACTCGGTCCTTGCCAACTTGCACCTTCATCATCAGACCATTCAACGGTCATTCC
>DAKQ01000116.1:0-4777 GCA_002496635.1 Euryarchaeota archaeon UBA82
GTAGGTGACGCTTTGGCAGGCAATGATGCAGTTGATCAAGCAAAGATGTTCCAAGAAATGATGAAGTTCGATGGAGCAGTACTCTCCAAAATGGATACGGATGCAAAGGGTGGAGCAGGTCTTTCAATCGCTTATGCTACAGGGAGGCCAATCGTTTTCGCAGGTGTTGGGCAAGGCTATGATGATCTTCTCCAATTCAATCCAGACTGGCTTTTAGATGAAATGTTCTCGTGAGGTGAAATGATGTTCCAGGATGAAGAAACAGAACGATTTTTCCAAGTTGTCCATTTATTTCAACGAACAGCCATGGTGAATCTTGGACTTTTAGAACACCCAGAAGGCGGCCCCAGGTTCAATTTTCAAGAAGCAAAAGAAGCTATTGACATTCTTCGAATGCTGAAAAATAAAACCGATGGGAATCTCGATAATTCTGCAAAGGCGATGCTTGACGGAGTAGTTAGTGAATTACAGATGCAATTTATGAATGCTCCAAAGCGTAAGAAAGCGATGGAAGAAGAGATGGCGAATATGGAAAATGTTCGTCAAACATTCAATAATCCACGATCTGCACCGGTCGAAGACATTAGTAGCGAAGAATGAACATTTTCAAAGAATACCATCGGTTGATTGATGAGCAAGAAACTAGTCAGACGACTTGGTTGCGATGTCTTACGTAAGTGAAGTTTCATCTGAAGACGCCCCAACAGTCCTCATTGTTGATAACAATCAGATGTCGATTATGAGGCTGAAAGAGGTCTTCCGGAAGCGCGGTTTTGCCCTTTCCATCTGCGAAGATGGTGACGTAGCAGTAGATGAATACATTCGCATCAATCCCGAACTGGTTGTAATGTCGCTTGACATCCCATCATTGGACGGGCATTTAGCAGCACTTGAAATGCGAGAGCACGGAGGAGATTCGAGAATTCTCTTCATCGCTCCAAATAGACTCTCAGATCTCGCCGAGCAAGCAACATATTCGGCAGGAGCCGTTGGATGGCTAACAAAACCAGTCACACAATCACAATTGGATGAAATCTGGGACCAAGTATTGGGTAATATTCCAGAAGCACCTGGATTGGAAGATTTGGATAAATTGTATCCAGAAGATAGAATCAAAGTTGAGCCTGATGATTCCTTACCCACCCTTCCTCCAATCGCTGAACTTCCCGATTTGCAAGATCTTCCTCCGTTAGAAGTAACAGTCTCTGAAGAGACGCCTACTGAGAAACCCAAGAAAAAGAAAAGGCTTCGAAACTTCTTGATTTTCCTTCTACTTGTTGGGGCTGGTGCAGCAGTTGCATATCAGCAAGGGCATCTTGAAAGTCTTCTCGAGAGTCTTGGCTAGTGCACTAATTCTTGCCTTGCTGAGCAACAATAACTTGTGGTTGATGCTGTACAGGTTGTACCCATTGTCCTTGGACATGGACAATTTGCCCTTCTTGGATTATCGAGCCAGCAGGTGCTTGAATCGATTCTTCTCTTCGGTATGTGTTGGTCGTGAGAAGGCTTGGATCGCCACGGGCAATTTGGCCATCGAGCCTCCTCGCATTCCAATATCCCCAGTAGACTAAAGCAAGAAGTCCTGCGAAGAAAATTAATCCAATAATGAATAAGAAGATGTTCAAACTTCTCTCTCCAAAATTCCTTTCCAAGATGCTTCAGCATACTTTGCAGCAGCAGTAGCAGGGTTGTCATTTCCATGGATTCCAGAACCAACAATGATACAATCTGAACCGGAACGAATTGCTTCATATGGGTCGCCGTATTGTTGCCCCTTGGCTCCATCCCCCCTTGCTAAATTGATTCCAGGTGTCCAAATTAACTTAGAATTTCCAACCAATTTCCTCAGTTCAGAAATACCAGATGGTTGGCTCCCATTCCCAATAAATCCGAATACACCTGGGTGTTTAGAACCATGTTCTGCAACGGTTTTGGTATAGGATGGAATGAGGAGATTACCGCGACTTGACATTTGAGCAAGAAGGAGAACGCCGCCAATACGGTCTTTACCCTGCCATGCTGATTGCAAACCGTCAACAATATCGGGGCCACTGATGAGATGGGCGGTTACAAGATCAGACCAACTTGCAATATCATAGAGCCCAAGCATCTGTTTCTCACTGATTTTTCCGATATCTGCAAATTTCCGATCTTCAAAGATGAGAAGTCCGAGATCATTGGCCTTTTTACAAAATGATGCCCAACCTTCTGGAGTCCAATCATCCACCATGTCGACATGCGTCTTTAATGCGACAATGGATGGGTGAACTGCATCGAGTAAATCATTCAATTCTTTCATTGTGGGTCGATCAGCAGCCAAACAAACCAGTGATTGTTTTTGAACTGCAAGTTCCATGTATTGTCGAGCCATTGGAAGGGCTGCAGATTCCCAACGCTCTTTCCAAACACTTGCAGGCTCCATTAGTAACTCCCAAGAGGTGCTATCAATCATAGTTTACGGAGGATGCGCAAACCGTTTATGCAACCTAGTGGAGGCGTGAACATGGCGCAGATGCGTACCGTCAAAGCAACGCTTCTCGTTGCGCTGTTGATGAACGTTCTTCTCTCAGGGTGCTTCGGCTCTCCAGAAACCGCTACACAAGACGATGAAGACACTTCGAACTATCCAGATATCTACGAGCGGCATACGCTTGAATGGAACTGGACGAGTTCGTATTCTAGAGTCCTCGAAGATGGTCCACACCAACCACTCTCTGTCCAAGAAGCCACAATCGAAGTCGATACCTCTGGAACATGGGAAGGAGGGCCAAACACAGCCGAAGTTCACCTTTCCTATTGGCTTCCATCCAATACGGAACAAGGAGATCAAGTCCCAGTAATTGCCGTCGTTAGCCCATATTTCTCCTATGGCCAACAAGGGAGCGAATCATCACCAACAAATGTGGTTAGTGCTGGGCGCGGCGAATTTATCTACGATAATTTCGTTCCTCATGGCTATGCATTAGCACAAGTTGCAGTCTTTGCTACCGAAGAAAGCACTGGTTGTTTCGACTACAGAGGCGATGGTGAAGGGCAGGGAATTCACGCTGCAGTAGAATGGCTTGGAACTCAAAACTGGAGTAATGGAAACGTTGCTATCTATGGCAAGTCCTACGAAGGAGCAACGGCTTGGGAAGCAGCAGCTCAAGGCAGTTCCCATCTCAAGACAATCGTTCCGATTTCTGGAACCACAGCCCTTGGACCACTTCTTTACAAGAACGGAAGTGCAGAAGCACGTAGTCAAGTCATGCACTCAAATTACGGCGGCTCCATTCTAGACTATGATGCAGATGATTTGGACAACATGTGCGCAGATGTTGTAGAAGGATTCCTAGCAGGACCAACCCGATACGGTTTGGGAGAACTGGACCCATACATGGATAATTACTACGATGAACGAAGCCATATCGACAAAGCTCTTGGAAAATACAACGGAAGCATCTACTGGGTACAAGGCCTTCAGGATTGGAATGTCGATCCACATCAAGTCTTTGGAGGGCCGCCTGGAACAAATTGGTATCAAGCCTACATTGATGCAGGTTACGATGTAGCAGGAATGCTCGGCCAATGGGAACACAATTATCCAGACCAATGGTCAAAACACAACAACCAGGAATCAGGATATGGCGGAGAAGCAATCCAGAACATGACTCGATGGGATTGGGGCCAAGACCTCTTTGAATGGATGGAATATTATCTCAAGGGTATTGGAGAAAAACCCGATTTACACGCACAAATACAACGTAACGACGGCCAATGGCGAATCGAAGAAACATGGCCACCTCTTGATGTTGAACGCTTTCCATTGGAACTTTCTGATTGCACGAATGATGGAGCCTTCGTTGGAGGAGGCGCCCCGGTTGTTGGAGGCGGACAAATCCTAACCGTTGAATGCCCACCAATGAGTGACGATGAACATCTGCATATTGCTGGTCTTGCAACAATTCACCTTTCAGCAGTACCCACATTCGATGGAGGTCAAATATTCGTCGAAATGCAAGATTCGGTTACGGGCATCCGCTTAGGACATGCTACGATGGATGTGCGGTACCATGCAGGAGGATATGAGGCGCAAACCGTTGTCCCTGGACAAGTCATTACAATGCTGATGGAATTCCAAGCGATCGATGCTATTCTTCCCGCAGGTCATGGGTTGCGCTTTGTTCTCTCTGAACAAGGTGAAGACTACCTCGCGCCCGCTTGTGGAACGACTTGTACGGTTCACGTATTGCCTTCTTTATCGATTGTAGAATTACCTCTCATTGAGCGAACTGAAGCAGATGTTCTTGTTACGCCTCAATCTGAAGAAGCGGCGAACAATAATTGATGATTCGACCATCAAAATCAATCGTTGAACGATTGAATATTTTTAGAATAAAAAACGAGCAATTGACAAATTCCAATCCAGAATATCTAGGTGCAGATAATCAAATATTCATTAAACACAGGTGATATTATTCATTAAGCACAGAATTAATCAAATAAAGTGAACAAATGATTGATATACCGTCTTCACTTCCTTGCATTTGATGTCTACAAAATCAAAATTGGAATACATTTGGCTTGACGGTTACGAACCAACACAGAATATGCGAAGCAAAACAATGGTCAGAGATGGCTTTACTGGAACTCTTGAAGAATGCCCTGAGTGGATGTTTGATGGTTCTTCAACACGCCAAGCAGAAGGAGGGGCATCAGATTGCCTTCTCAAGCCAGTTGCAATCTATCCAGATCCACAACGCATCAACGGCTATCTCGTCATGTGTGAAGTTCTCAA
>DAKQ01000116.1:5107-5491 GCA_002496635.1 Euryarchaeota archaeon UBA82
CATTCATCGAATGGAAGAGCAACAATTGATGATGACGATAACGATTTCTGGTTTGGTTACGAACAAGAATACTTCATCATGGATGTTGATACTCAACTCCCTCTAGGTTTTCCAGTAGGAGGATATCCAGGTCCACAAGGACTGTACTATTGTTCCGTTGGTGGAAAGAACACCCACGGAAGAGCTATGGTCGAAGAGCATGCAGATCTTTGCTTAGAAGCAGGAATCAACTTTGAAGGGATCAACCAAGAAGTTGCTTGTGGCCAATGGGAATTCCAAGTTTTTGCTAAAGGTGCTAAGAAAGCAGGCGATGAACTCTGGGTTGCTCGTTATCTTCTCGACAGATTGACTGAGAGTTACGGCTACTACATTGAATACCATCCA
>DAKQ01000116.1:5796-8621 GCA_002496635.1 Euryarchaeota archaeon UBA82
GAATACCATCCAAAACCAATCCAAGGAGATTGGAATGGGTCTGGTATGCATGCAAACTTCTCCAATGGTGCGATGCGCGATACTGGTGGAAAGGAGCTTTTCGATACAATTTGTGAAGCGTTTGGTCAGAACATCAAGAAGCACATGGACGTCTATGGTGCTCACAATGAACTTCGATTAACAGGACTGCATGAAACCCAATCAATCGATCAATTCTCATACGGAGTTTCCGATCGTGGAGCATCTATTCGTGTACCAGCAACAGTCCCAACAGATGGTTGGGTTGGCCGCCTTGAAGACCGCCGACCAGCATCCAATGGTGACCCATACAAGATTGGTGCAGTCATTATCGAGACGACTAAATCAGCAATGTGAACTTCGTGTCTCAAGCGGCTTGCCTACTTCGTATACGGTATACGCCAACGGTTATGCCGACAATAAAGGCCAATGTGAGTATGTTTGATACGATCATTGCGATTGAATTTACGATGATTCCATAGACAAGCCACAGCGAGAGTGATATGCTTACAGCGACGAATGTAGGAATGGAAATCCCTTCCTCTTTGCCATCTACCCACACTCTGCGAATTTGAGGAATCCAGGCGAGAATACCAATCAAACCACCGAGAAGGCCTATCGCCTCAATCCAAGCATCGGCCATCAACCCCACTCCATCGGGCGCTTTGAGGCATCAATAGAATCGATCATCATCCAATCGATTTCTTCTGCTTGGTTTCTACCAACGACGTGCATTTTGACAGCAGGACCATCCTTGCATTTGAGTTCGATATTTCGGCCACTTTCGTCATTGAGGTGGATTTTGCTGAGTTTGGGCTTGAGTAATGTCAGGATACTTCGCGGGTGGGTACAAGTTGCTGTTAAGCCTCCTTGACGAGTCGCGTCCCATTCCTCAACACCGGTTCCAAGGCCAAGGCAGAGAAGATCGCCTTTTACTTTCAATCCGCCATGCATACGAATTTCATCCCAGGTTCCGAATCCGGCCATGGTTTCCATAATACGAGGATTTTCTTCTCCTCCACCACGCTTTTGCAGAAGCCCGAGGAGTTGCTTTTCATTCAGCATTGTTGCAGGAAGTTCGGGCATGTTCTCTGGCCACTCAAGTCGTTGATGCGTCATAGCCACGAATGTTTGAATGTCGAGTTTATCATCAGGATATCGTTGAGCATGAATTTCTGTTAACAATCTCGTTTTTCGAGCGATACGATGAGCTACGGTAGCGTGGCTGTGCGTTGTTCCATTGTTTCGATGTTGGATGAATTCACCATCTTTCTTAACTTCGAATCGGCCTGACCAATGCTTTTGTTCAACGACGAGAACAACAGAACCTGAAATTAAGATCAAATCGATTTCTCTTCTCCCTCCATCAGGGTCAGGTATGCGAACAGAGCCATGTACTGACCAGTTGTTTTTACGTCCAGCAGCCCGAGTTAACTTCTCAAGTCGTAATTCAGAATTGTCTCCCGCTTGATGAATCTCGTCAACGGGCTGTTTCAAACACCGTCTGCGCCAGAGATTCCATCGTTGTTTGAATCCCAACCAATCACCTGAGTAATGAATCAACAGAGTCTACAATCATAGAAGGCATTTGTTCAGCACCTTCAGGGAGTTGGTTCACATCATCCATCGTAGCTTCTCCTGATAGAACCAGAATACCCATGCACCCGGCTCGGTTTGCCATTGCAATATCCGTGTAAAGGCGATCGCCAACCATTGCACATTCCTCGGGCTTCAAACCCAATGCTTCGATTCGATGCAGAATCATCCCAGCATTTGGTTTTCCAGAAATATGTACTGGATCAACCCCAGTTGTTACTTTGAAAAGAGCGAGGAATGCACCGACATCAGGCAATCCCCCATCGGGTGAAGGACAAACCATATCCGGGTGTGAAGCCATCAAAGGAACTCCAGCATGAAGATGCAGGCTTGCAGTTTCCAACTTCTCATATGTGGTTTCAGTATCGTATCCTAGAACAACATATTCTGGCTTCAGTGAACGCGTTGCAATTCCTTCTGCTTCAAGCATTTGACACATTCCTTCTGTACCGACGCAATACGTTTTGGTTATGTTGTTCTTATGCAACCATGCTAAACAATCGTGTGTTGATAGAAGGACATCATCAGCAGTTGCAGGAATCCCCATTCCGCCAAGCTTTTTGACGTATTGAGAAACACTTCTCGATGAATTATTCGAGAGGAAGAAGCGCCGAACACCTTGCTCATCGCACCGATTTAGGAATTCAAGCGCCCCATCGATGAGGTTTCCACCAAGATATATTGTCCCGTCAAGGTCGAGAAAAACCGCCTTAATACCGTCGAGAGATGCTCCCATGTTGTGCTCTTAGAACATCAAGGTCTTGAACATGAACCATGGAGAGTGAAGATTTTCTTGCGCTTCTTTACTTGCAATCATTTCCGTCATCATTTCCTGAAGGGCAGGTTTTTTGCCTGCTTTTCCAACAAACCAATTGAGTAACCAGGAGCGACGTGAAAGAGATTGCATACGATAACTGTTGGTTAATTCCTTGCCAAGCGCAGACCAAACCTCATCTTGATATTCCATTGGAGTTTTCCCTTCGAGGATATGACGCGCAGCGATTTCGCCCGTGACAAGAGCATTTCCAACCCCTTCTCCAGAAAAAGGATCGATAAGGCTAGCAGCATCTCCAACCAACCACGCCCCCCTCATTGCCATTCTTCGTGGCTGAAGCTTCTGCTTTTTCCGCGGAGATCCGAATGGAAGTTGCCAACCCTTTGCTGTACCTTTTACCAAGGACGCATCGGCAAACCGTTCTTTGAATTGAGGA
>DAKQ01000029.1:0-3963 GCA_002496635.1 Euryarchaeota archaeon UBA82
GATTGTTTCTACCGTACTTTAGTACAATGTCACTGTCCTAAGACTCCATTGGGGACAGTTTCGTTTATTGGCAATCAGTCTATAAATAATCAGTCGCGAACAACCATTCTAATGCTTGGTTCACTCTTTCCCGCAAGTTTCTCGTTTTGAAAACTATCAATCGGAATACCAAGTTTAGTTAGTAATGTTAAATGTGCTTTTGAATAGATTGATTTTAAATTATTATTGTTAATAATTGAGATAAACTTTGGCTCATTGTGCCATATACCACCATCATCCATTATACCGGAGATTCTGACCCAATAATGATCTCGTTGTTTTAGGTTCTCTGATAGTTTGTCCATGCCCAGATTGGTTAGAATTTTTGCTACTTTTGCCCGAGTGATAGATTCAGGACATATGAACAGAATTCTTTCGCCATCTGAGAATATAGCACCAAAGCTAAGGTTTTCCATCTCAATTAGCGTATTTAACCGTTCAAAACAATCAGTATCTGTGCCCCATGAATAAGGCGTCCAAAAGAGGAGTGCACTTCTATCCTTGGTCCCAGGTAAGTGATTGCTAACCTCTATCAGATAGGAATGCTCATAGTCCACAACATCTTCTATTTTTTCTTTAAATGGGGTTTTGACAATCACTTTCGCTTTCTTTGGAATGATTACGGCTTGATCAATACGAGGTATTTGTTCTAGAAGTTGAGTCAGGGGAATCTCGAGTTGATTCGTATCTATGCTTGTGCACTGAAAACCAGTCTTTCCATGAATCGATCCTGGTAAACGGATGATTCTGCGTGTGTCTGCAGTAATTCGTTCATCGACTTCAAAACCTTGCTCTAGAACTCGGGAAAGTAAGTCCTTGCGTTCTTGACGTACGGTTTCCTCTCGTTTTTTTGGATCAGGAATGCCGAACTTCTCACGGTCTGTGTCTTTGTAGATGAGATGAAAGCCCTTACTCCCAGAGAATGTAGCATGAACAAATTCAACCGATTCATTCTCCATAACATAGGTGTGAAGACCCTTTGCAACATTCTTGGCCCTTTCCAAATTTTTCAAACTCAATGGAGCTACATCAATATCAAACACAATAAGATGGTCGATGAGGATTGGATAGGACGCTTCAGTATCCCGTAACCGAGGTAGGTCTATTGGATTCAACCATGAAGATGTTGAGACATATAAATCGCTTGGAAAGTTCCTTCCTATGGCTTTCAATAATGTTTCATGGTTCCGTATTCGCCTCTTGGAAGTCACCCATCTGCCTTCGAGTGTCCTCCATCGGAACTGATGTTGACTTGGCTTGGAGAGCCAATCGAGATGTAACTTGTTCGACTTGTAATGCGCAATGATTTGTTCATTCCAAGTTGAGTCCATGAGAACCCTCAGCGTAGGCCTGCTGCTTTGAGGGATTCAAGTAAGACTGCTCCAAGTTCCGATGGATCTCGAGCACATGCAATTCCTGCAGCTTCGAATGCTTCGAATTTCTCTTCAGCAGTTCCCTTTCCGCCAGAAATGATTGCTCCTGCGTGTCCCATTCGCTTGCCAGGTGGTGCAGTTGCACCAGCAACAAAACCAACGATTGGTTTTGTGACATTTTCTTTTGCCCAAGCGGCTGCTTCTTGTTCTGCATTTCCGCCGATTTCACCAATCATGACGATGGCTTTAGTTTGAGAATCTGCTTCAAATGCTGCAAGGCATTCGATAAAACCAGTGCCATTGACAGGGTCTCCACCAATACCAACACAGGTTGATTGGCCTTCGTCTATGCTCATTGTTTGAGCAACTGCTTCATAGGTTAAGGTCCCAGATTTAGAGACGATCCCGATTCTGCCTTTTGCATGAATATGCCCAGGCATGATTCCGATTTTTGCACCGCCACCATCTCCTGGAGTAATGATTCCTGGACAATTTGGACCAATGAGTCGGACACCTGGTCGGTTTTCGACAAATGCCACAGCCTTGACCATATCGAGAGTTGGAATACCTTCAGTGATACAAACCACAACGCCTTCACCTTTGATTTGATCAAACGCATCAGCGGCTTCCATGATGGCTTCTGCTGCAAATGGAGGTGGCACGTAAATGACTGTTGCATCAGCATCTGTTGTCTCAATTGCCTCGAACATAGAATTCCAGACAGGATATGAATTCCCTTGCAAGTCTACTGTTTGTCCGCCTTTTCCAGGCGTGCATCCACCAACGATATTGGTTCCATATTCAACCATCTTGTCAGCATGGAACATTCCTTGCTTCCCTGTGATCCCTTGTACCAGTACCTTTGCGTCTTCTTCAATCCAAATAGCCATCAAACATCACCTCCAATGAGTTCTACAATCTTTTGAGCACCTTCTGCAAGGTCATCAGCAGGATGTATGTTGAGAGTTGAAGAGGCTAGGATTGCCTTACCTTCATCGACGTTTGTTCCTGCGAGTCTGACAACAAGAGGAACGGTTAGTCCAAGAGATTCAGTCGCAGCAATTACGCCTCGGGCAATGATATCGCATCGCATAATACCACCAAAGATATTCACAAGAATACCTTTGACGTTTGGATCTTCAAGAATGATTGAAAAGGCTGTTTTTACTTGTTCTTCATTTGCTCCACCACCTACATCAAGGAAATTCGCAGGCTCTCCTCCGTAGAGTTTGATAACATCCATAGTTGCCATTGCTAATCCCGCTCCATTGACCAAACATCCAATGTTTCCATCGAGTTTAACATAAGAAAGACCTGTTTCTTTAGCTCGGATTTCAACATCTTCTTCTTCAGAAAGGTCTCGAATGTCATCCCAGGATTTATGCCTAAATTCTGCATTCTCATCAAAACTAACCTTTGCATCGAGTGCAATCATTTCGTCATCCGATGATCGAACCAATGGATTAATCTCAACCATTGCACAATCTTCCATTAGGAATAGTGAATACAATGCCTTCAACATTTTCCCAAAGGACTTGTGAGCAGCCCCTTGCAGGCCAAGAGCAAGTCCAAGATCTCTTATTTGATAGCCTAGCAAACCAGCATTTGGATCAATATTTAGCTTATGGAGAAGTTCAGGAGTTTCCTCTGCAACCTCTTCAATATCCATTCCACCTTCCGTTGATGCCATGACGAGAACCGATTTTTGTTCACGATCTACAAGCAGAGCAAGATAGTATTCATGCGCAATATCGCAACCAGACTCAACATAGAGATGATTTACAACTTTCCCATCATCACCAGTTTGTTTTGTTACGAGAACATTACCGAGAATATTTGTGGCATAGGTTTCAACATCCTCTTTTGAGAAGGCAATCTTAACCCCACCTTCCATAACCAAGTCTCGGCTTTCAGGTGAATACAGATTTCCTTTACCTCTTCCTCCTGCATGTATTTGTGATTTTACAGCCACAACTTTTGATTGAAGTTGATCATAAGCATCGAGTGCTGCGGATACGGACGTGCAATGAACGCCTTCGACGACTTTTACGCCATGTTGCTTGAACAATGCTTTCCCTTGGTATTCGTGGATATTCATACGATCACTATTACCTGCGAATGGAAGAACGTCTTTGAACTGTGCGGAAAGGTTTCCTTGTGATTTCCTAACCAAAAGGGTACAACTTCAAATGCCAAAACATGGCCCCAAAACCATGCAAGTCGTTGTTTTGGCAGGAGGCTTCGGAACTCGGCTGCGTCCATGGACCCATGGTATTCCAAAACCAATCCTTCCTATGTTAGACAAAACGTTACTTGAGCATGTTGTTGAAGTCATCCCAAGCGACAAAGTCGACGAAGTTGTTGTGGCTGGAGGATACAAAGTCGATATGATTGAACAATATTTCAATGAAAATGAAGTCCCATTCGATGTTCGAATCGTAAAAGAAACTGAGCCATTAGGAACTGGAGGAGCACTCGGGAACTGTCGAGATGTTATCTCTGGGAAATTTGCTTGCCTTAATGGAGACATCATCTCTTCTTTGAATATGCA
>DAKQ01000029.1:4324-7807 GCA_002496635.1 Euryarchaeota archaeon UBA82
ATTGGTACGCTTGCACTTTGGGAAGTAGAAGACCCAACACGATTTGGAATTGTGGGAATTGATGACGATAATAGAATCACCCAGTTCAAAGAAAAACCAAAGCAGGAAGAGGTTTTTTCTAACTTGATCAATGCTGGTTCATATCTCTTTGAGGAGGATATTTTCTCATATATTCCAACAGGAAAATGTTCTCTTGAACGAGAGGTTTTCCCAGTACTAGCAGAAGAGAATAAATTGAATGGCTATGCATTTGAAGGTTATTTTATTGATGCAGGAACGCCGGAAAGTTGGTCTTCTGGAGTCCAAGCATGTATTGCGAATCAGCGATGGAAATCTGGGTCAAGAAAGGGTACAAATTGGCATGCTGATTCTTCTGTCCAAATTAGTGAAACATGCACAGTAGAACATACTATGCTTGCTAAGAATTCTAAAATCAATGATTCAATTTTATCCAGATGCAGTTTACTTGATGGCGTTCAAGTCAAAGAAAAATCAATCCTAAGTAATACAATGATAGGAAGAGGTTCGACGATTGGAAAGAATTGCCGCCTGAACAATGTTGTTGTTGATCACAATTCCATAATACCAGATGGCACTATACTCGATGGTGCTCAATGGCCAATTCAGTGAGCCATGTCGTGGAAGAACTCAAGAAGAACATCATACACGCAACAACATGCAGCCACTCATTGTTGTAAATTTCAAAACATATGCTTCCGCATTAGGATTGAATGCTGTAAAATTAGCAAAGGCTATGGAAAAGGCTTCACAAGATCATGTGAGAATGGTTGCAGTAGTTTCTGCTTTTGATCTAAGTTCAGTCGTACAAGCTGCACCTTCTCTCGAAGTTTGGACTCAACATTTGGATCCAGTAGGATTTGGCTCCAATACTGGATGGTTGCAACCAGACAATGCTATAGAACATGGTGCATCAGGCACAATTATCAATCACGCAGAACACAAATCTGAACATTCTCGAATTGAAAAACTCATTGATGCACTACCAGATGGTTTTCCAATATGCGCTTGTGCTATTGATGTGAATGAAGCCCAAGCTCTTGCAAGCATGAATCCTACATTTATCGCTGTAGAGCCTCCAGAACTTATTGGTGGAGATATCTCTGTTACATCTGCAGATCCCGCAATCGTTCAAGATACTGTAAAGGCGGTTCAAGACATCAATCCTAGTGTTCGTGTTCTATGTGGCGCAGGTGTGAAAGATGGAAATGATGTGCGAACAGCTGTTGAATTAGGAGCGCACGGGGTATTACTTGCATCAGGCGTTACCAAAGCAATCGATGTTGACATGGTCCTGAACGACCTTGTAAACGGATTAAAGTAAAGCACGGAGTTTTTTCCTATGACCCGAAAATCGAAGAAATCGAAGCGAGTAAGAATCGCTCACGAATTATCGAAGCGTCGTAGAAAGGTCATTGAGAAAGCTCTTGCTGAACATAAGACTGAAGATAGAACCGAATGGGATAGAAAATCGGAGTGGTCCGATTACAAATTTTATCGAAAGACAATCAAACGAGGTACAATCCGTACAATCGACCTTCCTTTGTTGGAAGTCAGTCTAGGAGATCCATGGGCAACTCCGGTTACAATTATTCATGGGAGTAGGCCTGGACCAACGATTACGATTCTTGGTGGAATGCACGGGGATGAATTGACAGGACCATCTGCTTGTACTCATCTACTTGGGAATTCATTCACTGAAAAAGACAAACCACTGGATCCTGATACCTTGGCGGGAACGATTCGAATCGTACCAGTTGTCAATATGCCTGGGTACAGATCAAAATCAAGATACTTCCCCGATGGTAGAGATTTAAATCGAAATTTCCCTGGTAATCCCAAAGGATCCTCGACTCGAAGAGTGGCTCATCAGGTTTGGAGATACTTAATAGAGGATTCCGATGCAATTATTGACTTACATAGTGCAGGAAAAGGCCGTTCAAACATGCCCCAGATACGTGTAGACCTAGCACATGCTGGTTCGAACATACTTGCTAAAGCCTTTGGGATAGAGATCATCTTAGATTCAAAGCCACCGAGTGGTTCTCTTCGAAGCAATGCGAATGAACTTGATATCCCATCAATAACCTACGAAGGTGGTGGAGCAAATTGGCTTGATCAAGGATCAGTGAAGGTTGCAGTTCATGGCGTAATCAACATATTACGTAGTTTGAAAATGATTCCTGAAAAACCACATAGGCCTCGATTTAGAATGTTGGCAAGTGGATCTACATGGTTACGTGCTGGAGAAGGCGGATTGCTCGATTTGTTTGTGGATTGTGGATCCATCATGAAAGAAGGCGATGTCGTTGCCCGTATTTCCGACCCTGCAACACCGGGCCTCTCAGTGGACATCCTAGCGCCTGAGGATGGGTTGATGATATGTATCGCCACAAATCCATTCGTTGCCGCTGGAATGCCTGTGGGACACTTCTTACCTGTCTCAAAGCACATGTCACTTCTTGAAGAGCAAGTCGATAGCCATGGCAGGTTTATCACCCAGGGATCTCTTGATGAACCTGTCTGGAGAGAGGAAGAAGAAATTGAAGTCGAAGTTGTTGGCGAATGGGACGGGGGTAGTGTGGACAGTGGATGGCTTGAAACAACCATGGAAGAAGTCAACAGAGAAGATAATGTTGAAGAAGAAGCTTAGTTCTTTGATTCAAAGACCTTTATTGCTTCAACGACTTCTTGATCATCCATGAGTCTTCTTTGTGATTTTGCAACCTCGAATAGGTGGGATACCAGTTCATCAGTTGCTTCGTAATTTCGTTGTTGCAACCACCAAATGATGTTTGAACGGCCTGCCATGTGTCCAATACGGATGACTTGTTCCAATCCGAATTCTCCAGCTGGAACTCCTGAATAAACCCGGTCTGCAAGCCAGTGATCACCTTTCTTCATTGCTTTAATGACTGCAGAAGCATGAACTCCTGTTCCTGTTTCAAAAGCATCTTGACCGAATACTGGATAGTTTCTTGGTAAAGGCACCTCAGTATACTCGTGTGCTTTTTGCATGTATTCACCAAGAACGGTGAGATCGTTATCGATTGCCCCCATGAGTTTCAAATTTACAAGTGTTTGATCCAGAGGTGCATTTCCTGCTCGTTCTCCGAGACCAAGTGCAGTACCATGAACAACATCTGCTCCAGCTTCCACTGCTGCAATATTGTTTGCAACTCCGAGTCCTCGATCTTGGTGACCATGCCAATTGACTTCGATATCACTTCTGTTGTAACCTCCGTCTTTGATGACTTCTTCGTCTATGAAATTGAGAAGTTTTTTGACTCCGTTTGGTGTAACGTGCCCACAGGTATCACACACACAAATTCTACGAACTCCAAGTTCCATTGCTCGTTGATAGATGAGTTTGATGTCTTCTGGCTTGGAGCGTGTGGTGTCCTCCGTCACAAACATGACCGGGACATCGTTCTCAACTGCAAATGAGACCGCTTTTTCCATTGT
>DAKQ01000066.1:0-3455 GCA_002496635.1 Euryarchaeota archaeon UBA82
ATATTCACAGTCTCACCAAAGATTCCAGTAACAAACAAATTACCCTGCCTGTCACTCGTGATCGCTCTTACTCGATCATCGTTATTACTGCCAAATGATTTCGCCCATTGAGCGATTCCATTTTCATCATATTTTGCTAATATTGCATCTTTAGCACCCGAAGTACCCGAGTTCGATACGCCATTACCGTATGTAACCAGTCCATTCGCCTGGTATCCACCAACATACAGGTTGCCGCTAACATCGGCTGTAATTGAACGCATTTCGACTGTGCATGAACAATCCATTTCTTTCAACCATTGCCAATCTCCTGTTGAGTTGATTTTGGCCAAAAATCCATTGCTATTTCCACCAGCATTCAGTGTCGTATTTGCTAGTTCAAATGTGGCATAGAAATAACCCGTCAGATATATTTGGTCTGTACCATTGATTACGATATCATTAATTTTGGATATTTGACTGGATTGTTCTGCTTTTTGAACCCATAGAAAGTTTCCATGAGTATCCATTTTTCCTACAAGAATATCTTCTCCGGGTGATTCGTATGTTAACGATTGGCTGGTTCCGTTTATGCTCACGCTAAAAGTGCCATCAAACTCTCCTGCGAAGTAGAGATTATCGTTTGCGTCGGATGTTGTAGCACGAACCTCTACATTTCCACCAATAATCTGGGTTGAATTCAATAATTGGCCATTTGGATTATATTTCCGAAGGTATAGGTCCAGTCTAGTTCCGGTCCAAACATTGCTAGTTACCCAAATATTGTCTGAACTATCTGCCCTTACAGTACAAGGGCAATTCGTCCTAGCATTCCACCAAGGTCTAAGAGAATGCGCCCACTCATAAGAACCATTTAGATTGATTTTTGCTAAAAAGGTCAAAGCATCAGGGTTGTTTTCCAGCGTTAAAGTAATGTTGCCAAAATTTACATTTCCAGTGTTAGCAATCGATGATACGAGATATAAATTTCCATTAGAATCCATAGATAATTTATGTGAATTATCGGTGTTTATGTGTGGATGGTTGGCGCCAGTCCCTGTAGAGAAAGTTACGGGAGCAATCCAAATGCATGTACCATTGCTATCAAACTTAGCAACAAATGGCAAACCATTAGTTAATGCTTCTTCACCACTTCCTGTTTGAAGATTTGTAGAAGATGCAGAACATCCTATTCCGAGATTAATATCTCCTGAATACGCTCCAGAGATGTATGTAAAACCATTATGTGAAATAATATCGCTAACTCCTTCGTATCCTCTTGATGAACCGAATGCGAATGCAGAATCAAAAGCTAGTGTTTGGTTTGCAGGTATGACAAGAGGAGGGTTTTGATTTCCCTGACCACCTGGACCTTGGGCTATGATCAAATCATCTTCTAAGAAATCAAATTCCAAGGAAGTCAAAGGCACCATACACATCATCGCCATCACGGCAATAACAACCCAATCCTTTGGTCTCATGGAACGACTAGACACTATCATACCATAACGCTTCGCGTTGTTAATTCTGACCAAAGGAGACAGGAACATCTCCTTCTTGCCATTGTTTATGTTTGACCATACATCCTTTGAACAAATTACTCTCAAGGATTCCTTCAAGCCAATTATGAAGATGTGGCAAGGGAAGTTGGTCAAACCATCCTCGATCAGTATTTGCAAATTGTCGAACAAATGGTGAAAGAGCGAGGTCTGCTAAACTGATTGAATCTCCGCAAAGGTATGCTTGATTGGACAATCGCTCATCATACGTCTTGAGAATGGATGCTGCATGTTCTCTGTGTTCCTCAGAAGAGAGGACATTCTCGTAACGATTGTTGTACTTGTAACGATCAAGATGATGCTTGAATTCTCCATCGTTGACATCAATAAGATTCTTCCAATCACCAACACGCCATGATTCATCCAAACTCCACAACATAATGTCGAGACTCTCTTCGATAATTGTTCCATCCGATAGCAAGAGAACAGGGACAGTTCCCTTTGGTGAGATTTCCATCATGTGTTCAGGACGATCTCGAAGGATGACTTCGCGAAGTTCAACTTCCACTCCTGATTCAAGTAAGGACATCCTTGCTCGCATTGCGTAAGGACATCGACGGAAACTGTAGAGAATAGGAGACCCCATTATATTCACAACCAAAGCGGATTCTACTTCTGTTCAATTTCCTTCAAAACCGGCTTACCTTGTTCATCAAATCCTGGAGTATTAGGAGTCCCGTAGTATTGTTTATCACCATATTTCTTGATCTTCGCAGGAGCAAAGAACGTGAATCCACCAATGATAACAATGAGTGCAAGAATACTGATAATCCAAATGGTCGTTGTCGACAATCCTTCATCAGAATTAATGTTGTCAGTAACCGCTGCTTCAATCAATATGAGATTCTTTGTACCCTCATTGTTGGTTTCATCACCTTCATCGATCACTTCACCGCCATCAACGATCGCATCGATGCGAAGTAATTGTCCTTCAAACGGTGCTTGGAATTCACACGTAGCGATTGACATTGCACCAGGCACGAGAGTTGCAATGGTTGCAATATCACTTACCATACCATTCACAGTACATCGAATGGTGACCATCTCAGCATTGACAAATCCATCATTGGCAACATAGACACGGGTCGTTACATATGCTCCATGTTCAATTTCTGTTAATTCAACAAATGTTCCGTCCGGTGAACCTTCTCCAACAACAACGGATTCAACACGCAAGTCTGGAAGTGATCGAACATCCAAATCCAGAACTCTATCCACACATGTCGTCTCATCACAAAGTGTCAATTCAACAGATGTATAGCCTGGAGTTGGAGCTGTGATGAGAAGAGAACTGTTGGTTAAGTCAACTTCAACCCAAGTCTTGTTACTCGAAAGTGTGATGTCAGAAAATTGGGTATCAACATCAGACCACCCGAAAGCAAGAGTTGTTGCAACAGCATGCTCAACTCGAACCAGTGAAGGGAACTCATTCAGCACAGGAGCGTCATCAATCGAATCGACGATGATATTGAACGATTCAGTATGGCTATTTCCAGCTTCATCAGAGACTGTCATCAGAATTTGTGCAGAACCAGATTGCTCTTCGAGGAGTGATACTCTGACTTCACCTTGGTCTAGACTAACGTTCACCAAATCAGGTTGAGAATTTTGGAATTCAACACTCAACATCGTCGGATCTGTTCGGTCATCAGTACATCGCGTCAATAATGGAACAAAGATTCCGCCACCATCTTCAGAGAGTTGTTGATCACCAATAAGTTGGCAAACTGGATCCTCATCATAGAAAATATCGTATCCACCACTTACATCTATAGAATTTACTTCCAAGGCTGTTGTGCTTGCACTACCATCCGAATCCCAAGTAAACCAAGTCTTGACCATGATGCTGAGATCGGTTTGTCCAGTTGACATGTAAGCGCCAATTGGAATTTGATGATTGAAGGTGCCAACAGAAAC
>DAKQ01000066.1:3825-11254 GCA_002496635.1 Euryarchaeota archaeon UBA82
TTTCCATCAATTCCTGAACCATCCCCGTAAATTCTACCAGCGATACTCAGTGTTGGATCATTGACATCGACCCGAACTGATGTAATGCAAGAGGTATCTGTGAGAACACGAACTTTGATGTATTCAGCCAAAGGTAATGCTTCAGTGTTGTGAATTGTAAATGCTGAGAATGATTCACCATCAGAGGAAGTTGCGTATTGAACACTGACGTTTCCTTCAGTCCCTGATTCATTGACATCGAAGTGAATACGGCCATAATACTGTTCTGATGGTCGTTGAAGAGCAAGACTAGTCCACGAGCCGATGGCGCTCATATCGGTTGATTCCAATCCACATACAGAAAGAGACATTCCATTGTAGTCACCTTGACTCATATCGATCTCTTGAATAGGCATTTCATGGCCAGAGGCTGTTGAAACTGCTTGAGCAACTTCACCACCATACCACGCTGTTTCCATCGTCACTTCAATACCAATAGCATCCAATTCTAAACGCGCATCATCGGTCTGGCCAACTGAAACATAATCCATCGTAAGACCGATTGATGAAAGCATAGACCAAGACCAATCATCGACTGAACTAATGCTTAATCGATAAGCTGAGTTGTTGATATAATCAACTTCTCCGTTGGTGTTTGACCATGTTCGCATGATTTCAGTTCCATTTGACCAATCCATAGAAAGTCGCACAGAATCAATGCTTAATGCATCTGTTATCTTGAATGCTACGAGTACATCAACAGAGGTGATAACATACTGAGTTGATGCAGAGAAGTCAAAACCATCAACACTCATGATGGGACCTGTCGACCATGCAAACAATCCATCAGGTGATCCAACAACATTGTCTGATTCAGTTGGACTATTTGTCCCCCAATATTCCATTGCGTCAAGGTTCTGAGGTCGTTGGTGAACCATCGTGATTCGCTGATCCGCTACCATTGCATCGGTATAGGTCGCAGGCTGAGAGGTGAATGATGTCGTTGCTTGGGTTGTCCAATCCGTTGCATCGGAGAAACCACCTTGTGGGAACAAGTCGTAATCTGCAGTTTCATGAACACTCCGAGCGCTCGCAGGATTTAGAGTGGGTACGAGGAGAACGCCAAAAAACATCAAACAGAGAAAGACGGAAGTCATCTTGGCTCGCATGGTTTACACATTCAGTGGTAGCATTTCAATCAACGGGTTTCTCGATTGTCCGTCGGATTGTTGAAATACCTCGCTCATGACGGCTAAATCCCTATGGCTGTGGTGGTGTAGGGGTTAGCACGGCAGATTGTGGTTCTGCCAGCCCGGGTTCAATTCCCGGCCACGGCCCCATTTATTCTAATTCAGATGAGTCAATGACGTGACCCATACGTTGAACTTTCGTTTGGAGATAGTCTAAATTATTCTCACCAATACCTGCTATGAGTGGTACTTTCTTAGCCACTACAATCCCATGTTTTTCAAGTTGCATGACTTTATCAGGATTGTTTGTGAGAAGCGCAACCGATGAAATCCCCAGTTCAGAAAGCATAGTAGCGGCAATTTCGTAATCTCTCCCATCTGCAGGATGTCCTAACATTAGATTTGCATCCAGGGTATCTGCACCTTGGTCTTGAAGATGATATGCTTGAATCTTAGCATGAAGCCCGATCCCTCTACCCTCTTGGCGCAGGTAGAGTAAGCAGCCGTATCCATTGGTTGCTATCGCAGACAATGCTGCATCGAGTTGTGGACCACAGTCGCATCGCAAAGATGTAAATGCATCTCCAGTCAGACATTCTGAGTGAACCCGGAGTAAAACAGGATCAGGTCCATCCATTGACCCCATCATCAGTGCAACATGGTCAAGACCTGTTTTCTCTTCATGGTGAACATGAATATCGAAATGACCCCATTTCGTAGGTAATTTCGCTGAACTAGGAACCTCGAATTTCACGTCATCTCACCTCGATAAGGAATGTAAATTCACCTTGACTTTCTTTGACATTAACAATATGATGGGAAGTTCGCTCAATCATCATTGGAATATCATGAAGTGTTTCTGGATCACTGGCAAGCACTTCAAGCACAGAACCTTCAGTCATCGAAGAGAGGGCTTGCTTTGCTTCTGCGACAGGTACAGGACAAAAGAAACCTAGAACATCAAGACGATGTGTTGGCTTCTTTGTTGGCTCATCCATACACAACCCAATCGATTCACCTTTTCAACACATCTGACGGAGAATTTTGCTGTTACACAACATGTTCAAGTGGAGCAGCCCCAAGCCCTAACCGATGGCTGCTTCTGCCTCGGCGAAACATAACGATGACATGAGTTGGTCCGAAGTTGGCCAACTTGGTCTCCAATATGGGAAGATTCCATTGGCTTTACTTGCAGTTGAGGCACTGTATTGGTTCATTACTCAACCATCGGATACACTTGCGTTTATTCAGGTCACAGAAGCCTACATCTGGAATGAAGTAACCCAACTAATGTTTGGAGAATCTGCCTCAACTCTGAGCAGTCATAGCGGTTGGATGACACGTATTGATTTCTATCATGAATCGTTTCCTGGACAATTCAATTCGGTTGGGCTCTACGTTTCTGATGAATGTGCAGGAATTCATGAGATGATCTTCATATCAACTCTTATCTTGATGACAGATGGTGTATCACAACGACAACGCTTCAAAGCAGTGGGCGTTATGTGTGCTCTAGTATACGTACTCAACATCGTCCGTCTTGTTGCCTTTTACCCCATTGCTGTCGATGGCTGTCTTGCCAATCCAGACCAAGCTGGATGCTTGAACAATATGTGGGAATACCACAATTTTGTCTACAAATGGGGATTCCTAATCGTCCTCTTAATGATGTGGCTGGTTTGGTTTAGATACATTGGAGCGGGTTCACGCACACTCCAAGCATCCCAAGAAAAGAAGGAACAATGGAGAATCATTTTCAGAAGACGTTGGTCCAGACTTCACTATGGATTAATCATTACAATGGTTACGTTCTTCCTCATTTCATGGATGTGGATCAATGCAAATGCAGAAGCAACTGAAGCAAAAGAAGTGATCAACTATTGCGAATTTAGTGAGTTAACAACTGGAATCTGTATTGAAGCTCAAGCCAATTGGGATAATGCAATACAAGGTGCTTGGTCATTTGCTGTTCTCGGATTAGTCCTCGGAACCGCTGGAATCTATGAAATTGAACGAAAGGATGAATCTGGTGAATGGCCAGAGCGTCCAACAAAGGTTGTGGAAGAATCTGCTCAAGCAATTGAAAGCAAATCTAAAGAAAAGCCAAAAGGGTCGTGGCGAAAACGTTCCAATTCTTCAGAAGAAGAATGATCAAAGAACAGTCGCTTGAACGATTCCATCGCCCATCGGATGTACATTAAGCGCTTTCATAGCCAATCCAAGTTTGCTGCTGTGAATAGAAACGACCGTGGAATCATCATCGTAACGAACATCACCGATTGCGAGAGAATCACAACGGATATGTTGCTCAAACCATGTTGCAATGGTTCGAGGTGAGCCGAGGCTCTCTCGGGTTGAATGAATTTTGATTGATACAAATCCGTATACATCTGCAGTTTCACCGTAATCATCTTGCTTCTTGACAGGATCTCTTTCCACGTCTTCAGGAAGGTCTGGAGCTTCAGAATCAAGAATATGCAAATTGTAGGTTGCAATGATTTTGTTCATCTGAGGAGCATCATCCTTTGAGACGAGACTCCAAGCTTCTCCGTGACGGCCAATCCGTCCTGTACGTCCAATACGATGAATGAATGAATCAATATCAGAAGGGACGTCATAATTGACAACGAGTGTTATCCCGTCAATATCGATTCCTCGAGCTGCAACATCTGTAGCGATAACGGTCTTTATCTCACCTTTGCGGAAGGAATCAATAATACGCTCTCGTTGATTTTGATTTAGATCACCATGAAGACCTGCAACATCAAATCGGTGCTTCTTCAAGCGTTGTACTGCCAAGTCAACCATACGCTTTGTATTACAGAAGACGATGCTTTGATCATCATCACCCATACGAACCAGTAACCGACCAAGTGCCCACAGTTTATTGGTTCGGCCAATGGAGATGTTAAACAAGTCAATAGGCGGTACATCCAACTCTTCTTGATTTGTCATCACGAATTCAGGTGTGTTCATGAACTCATTTGCAGCATCAAGAATCTCTTGAGGGAATGTTGCTGAGAAAAGCAAGGTTTGCTTTCTAGAAGTTGTTCTCTCAAGAATCCACATGATGTCTGGTAAGAATCCCATATCGAGCATACGGTCTGCTTCATCGAGACAAAACATCTGAACCATGGAAAGGTCGAGGTGGCCACGTTGGCTCATGTCCATGACACGGCCTGGAGTTCCAACGATGATGTCGACACCATCGTCGAGTCCACGTGCTTGCTTTTCGAGATCAGTACCCCCATAAACGGTCATGATCTTCAAGCCTGAATCGCCTTGAAGTTGTGTCATTTCCTCAGCAACTTGTTGTGCAAGTTCACGAGTCGGTGCTAGAATAAGCGATTGAAGTGAGCCGTTTGACTCACATGATTCGAGAATAGGTAAGCCAAATGCTGCAGTCTTTCCTGAACCAGTTCGGGCTTGGCCGATGACATCACGACCGCTTCTGGCCAATGGAATCGTGTCTCTCTGAACTTCAGTAAGACATTCCCAACCCATTGCAGTAATTGCATCCATAAGATGACTAGGTAAGTCGAGTGAATCGAATCTCGTTTTGGTGAACATGTTGCTCCTTCCGTTTCATTCGGTTCAGGCCACCGAAACGGAGGTGGCCCCCACTACACTTCAAAAGTTCTCGCGCTCTTTCTTTTCTGCCTGGAGAATACCCAACCAGTACTTCTTTGCGTTGTCACGGTTGAGTGGTCGACGCATTTGTCGAACGTGCTCTAGGATGTATTGTCTGAATTTGAGAGCCTTGGTACGGTTCACTCCTTTCGGTGTGATTCCTTCCCAAAGTCGGTCGAATTGTAGTTCTTTGTCGTCCATCATGTGAAGACCTCGATGGCCAACCGACTCAACACCCCCTCATAACCATGTCGTTATGGGTCTTGAGATAATTCATCCTTTGATTCCAGCAAAGGAGGGCGATCGAGAGGTGCAGATTCCAAGCCAACAGCCTGTCCTTGAGCCTGAGCAACCTCTCTTTCCAAAGCAGGTACAGGTAAAGCAGGAGCAAGGAAAGTGTTCTTTTGAGCCTCTGTTCCTTCAATCGATGCGTCGAATGTATACTCATTGAGCATTTTCTTGAGCTCTGCATTCGTTTCTGTTTGAAGTAATTCTGTGGCAATAAGACGCAACTTATCCTCAACCAAGAGCATTGGTAGCATCTCAATACAAGATCGTCGTACTTCGACATTGGTATGACGAGTTCCGTTCATAATCAGTGTTCGAGCACGTGAATCATCGGTATCCATGGAACGGATTGCTCTCAACGCATTATTACGGACTTTCGCATCAGCGTCAAGAATCGCTCGCTCTGTAAGCATAATAGCAATACGAGGTTCTTTCTTCGACAAGGATGCAAGGGTACTCGAAGCATTTCTACGTACATCAGGATCTTCATCGTTAAGAGCCCAAGAGATCAAATCCCAACCCATTGCTCCTGCTCTTTGAACAATATTTCGCAACAACTTCGAAGCTTTCCTTCGAAGACCAACGTCGTTTACAAGCAACAATTCATCGATATGATCACAAGCCACTTCAGGCCATGTTTCGGTAAGTCCTTTCAAACCGCGCCATGCGGGTTCGCTTCGAGCATGGATTGGCGAACGTAGTTCCTGAGCTAATGAACTATCAATTCCAGACGGGAATGTAGGTGCTGAATCTTCAAGGCATTGACTTGCTGCTTTACGAACCGATGCTTCATCATCATCAAGAAGAACAGAAAGCCAATCAAACAGTTCATCCGAACGTTGTTCAGCAACCACTGGAAGAACCTCAAGTGCTGCTATGCGAATATTTGCCTCATCGGATTCTAAGGCTTTGAGTAGACAGGTATGCGCTCTATCTGCCCAAACACCTTTCAAACGTCCAAGACCTCGAATACCATCTTCACGAGGCAAAACGTATCGACGACCCCCCCAATCAACCTGAATCTGAGGTATTTCTCCGTTTGCAAGAGCGAGAATATCCTTTCTCGAACATTCTTGCCACGGACCAGTGGCCTGTTTTTTGGTGTTTTTCTTACGTTGCTTACGCCCAGTAGAAATAGGAAGCCCAGTACGTGGGTCGCGTGCAATGTAGTCCTTTGCCATACACCAATCGAGAGTTGCACATGCCCAGTAGATATGAAGGTTCACAATGAACAGGTCTGTCAAAACATTGGCAATCCTCAAGAATGTGATGACACACAGGGGTGGTATGAGGAAAGGTAGGATTGTACTTCATTTCGTCATAACTGGATTCATCCTCCTAGGTACGATACAACCAACCCCTTCTCTCTTTGGAGTTGAAGACTCAGAAATCGACCATTCTATTGGCGAGGAAACAAGTTTCACAGACCCTGGTTTTCTCCTCAATAAAGTAGCACGTAACGCAAGTATCTCCGAACTTGAACTTACACGACCTGAAATTACTTGGTCTGCAACAAGTGGAGGCGGCCTTCTGATTACAAGAGCACACGGTTGCATGGCGCATGATGATACTAATGATCTCATTTATCTCATGGGCGGAAAAACAGACCCTGATCCACAACAACAGAACGATGAGGCAGCAACCAATCTGATTGAAATTTTTAACATATCAACAGAAACGTGGTCATTGTCTTCATCGAATATGCCAAACAGTCAGCAATACCATGAGTGTGTTCAAATCAATGACAAAATTTACTCAATCGGCGATTGGTACCCTGGTTCGAACCCTGCAAGAAAGTCAACAGGACAAATCCAAGTCTATGATATCTCCACAGATACATGGATGACAACGCCACCAGCAATGCCTGCGACAAAAGAAGTTGGAAACTTTGGAATGGCAAGCATTGGAACGAAAATATACATTGCAGGCGGTGTGCAAAACGCCTCTGCAAATGATGTTACAGATCGATTACTCGAATACGACACAGTAGCAGGAACCTGGACTGAATTGGCGAATATGTCCTACAAACGATTTGCTTTCCCATTGGTTGAATACCATGGTAAATTGTATGCATTTGGAGGTTTGGAAGGAGCCTATTCATGGTCAGGCCAACCTGTACACAATACATCCGAAGTTTATGACCCTTCAACCGATACTTGGACAAATCTACCCAACATGTCCTTCCATATGTTTGGAATGGCTGCATCTGTCCATAATGATGAGATTGTATTGATTGGTGGGCATGATAAGAATGCAAAATCAAAACAGACATGGGGATATCTCCCTGAATCCAATCAATGGCGTCTTCATGACGATTTATCGATTGGCGTATTTGACTTAGC
>DAKQ01000066.1:11631-13597 GCA_002496635.1 Euryarchaeota archaeon UBA82
CGTGGGGAATTGTCTACTTGGATGAAAGCGAAATCGCCCCAAGAATCGACAATCATTCAGGCTGGATCTCCTCTCCTGTCAACATTCTTTCAACAACAGAACATGGTTCAGCCTCATTGATGTGGATGAGTCTAGCAGGTACGGAACCTACAGGAACTTCACTTGGAATTCAATATCGAATATCAAATTCTGAATCTGGATTGGCCAGTGAAACCTGGGCCCCAGTTGATACCGTAAATCCAGCAAATCTTGCGTTGCTTGGGATTGGTAACCATTCACTTTCATCCATCGCTGCCAGTGACAACGGGCTCATGGAATACAGAATACAGATGTTTACAGAGGAAGTACAGGATTGGGTCATACCCGATTTGGATTCTGTGAAATGGGAGGCAGAAGAGGCTGCATTTTCCCTAAGCAACCCTGTTGCAATTCAACCGAATGCACCACAAATCACATTTTCAACACATCATTCAGCCATGGAAGACCAACTCACACAACCGGCGATCTATGAATTTGCAATGATCAAAGCAACCTCAGAAGGATTCTTCCAGCCAAACGCTGAATGGACAACGATTCGATTAGCATCCGATGGCTCAGTTGCATATGTTAGCGACACAGACGGATTACTGAAGATGAATGCGAACACGATTCTTCCGCAAGTCAACGGTGTGAATAAGGTCAATTGGGAGTTATCCTTTAACGATATGGATTCTGATAATATATTGATTCGGACATCAACTGAAGGTATCGCTACATCAACATATATTCATCCAACTCCTGTTGAAATAGACCGTACAGTTTCAGTTTACATCGATGAAGTTACATCTAATTTCTCTACCCAAGGAAACTCCACCATTGGAACAAACGAAGTCATCATCGGTGGGTCAACACTTACTGTTTCTGTTGATCATGGCTACACTACGAGTGGTTTGCGTCCTTTGTCGAACAACATCAAAGTACGAGTGAACATCGATATTGCTGGAGAAACCCCTGGCGATGTCAATCAACCAATAGCTTGGTACAATACATCTACATCGTATGTTAATCTCAATTCCAATCAGCAAACTGACTTCGTAACAACGCTTCCTTCTAACATATCAGGAACTGCTTACATAAGCATTGATGCACAGACAATTGATGCAATAACATTGCAAATGGATTCTCAAGTAAATGCCTTCACTTTGGATTCTTTTGCTCCAATTCTTGCTACAACATCACCACTAACGGGTTCATATCTCAACATAGAACAAAATCGTACCGTTCAAATCGACGTCTATGACATCGCTGGATTTGATGAAAATACAATTGAAACATGGGCATGGCTCAAAGGAGTACATGATTTGAATGCAAATGGGATTTCCGAACCAAGCGAACGAATCAACATTCCGAATACTGTCATAAATATAGGGACTGCTTGGCAGATTACCTTCAACATTAATGAATCCGGTAACCAAGAGAATGATCCGATTCGAGTCTACCTAGAAGGTACTGACAAAGATGGACGATTGATTCAAACTGATGGTACTGGTCAAGGTCATTTGTATTGGACGAGTCGTTTGCCAACGAAGGCTGAGATTGTATCTGTTGAGGAGCGATATCCTACAGAAAGTGGAATTCCACAACTTCTCGAACCAACCAAACATGCAGGCTGGGAGGTTGTTGTCCGAGATGGCAATGGCTTAAGCGATTTGAACACCGTTCGTCTGACCCTTGGTGGAGATGACGATCTTGGAATCCTCTTCAGAATAAATGAAGGCTGCTCCTCGATTGATCCCCGACTCAGCATCATAGAGTCATGCGGTGGAACAATCCTTGGAGATGAACTCCATATTCAATTTGATTTTGAAGTCATGTGGGATCTTACAACCGATGGAGTGAATGTAGGTCAAATGGAAATTCGAACCTATGATACTGATGGATTTATGTTCTATAATGAGAACTCTGCATGGACCTTTGATCGTAACAT
>DAKQ01000011.1:0-4478 GCA_002496635.1 Euryarchaeota archaeon UBA82
TCTTGTGAGATGAACCAGTCATAATATCGGCACCTTCCCTTAGAGGATCTTGAAACACTCCACCTGCAATCAAACCGAGAACATGTGCTCCATCATACATGACAGTAGAATCTACTTCATGGGCTGCTTCGGCTAATTCCTTGAGAGGTGTTGGGAAAAGAAAAACAGATTGCCCAACGAGGGTAATTTTTGGTTTCAGTTCACGAATTAAGGCGCACGACCCATCGATGTCCGGCTCCATGCGAGATTCATCCCAAGGATAAGTTGAGACATTTAGATCACGCAGTCCAACTGCACCCATTCGAGCATGAGAAATATGGCCGCCGTCAGCCGTTGAAACAGCAGTTATGGAGTCTCCAGGTTTTGCGAGTGCCTTCAATGCACCTATGTTAGAGACAGTTCCGGAAGTGGATTGAATGTTCGCAAATGGGGCATTGAAGACTTTCTTAGCTAAATCAATACCAAGACTTTCAATGGTATCAAAATCTTCACAACCTTGGTAATATCTCTTGCCTGGTAAACCTTCAGCATACCGTCCATGTAAATCTGAATTAATTGCTCGTTTTACGTTCGGAGAAATAATATTTTCAGATGCGATCATACCAAGGCCATGACCGTAGAGACGAGCACTGTTTGATGTCGCCTGTAAAACGCGGTTTACTGAATCCCTAGGTGAACCGTTGTCCATGTTCAACCCAGTCAGGCAAGGTTCATGAATACTGTTAATCAACAGTTAGACTCAACGTCGCTGACCTGGTCGGCTTGGACCTACTCTGGCTGACCGTTCACTGGTTCTAGTGTTACGAGGCACATTCCTATCTTTGAAATCATGCGAACCAACTGGATTCAAATTAGGTTTACTTGAAGAACGACCTTTTCGGAACCCTGTTGTCTTGTTCAAAATCATTGTTTGGCGACCTCTGTATGCTACAGGACCAATCAACTGTTCAAGAATAGGAATATCCGATAAGTCTTCTTTTGGCCTTTTGCGCCACCAACCTTTGGCCAGAGGTTTCAATTTAGCAGGTTTATTCTTACCGATGGTCAAAGCATTTCGCTTCAATCGTGAGCGGATTGTCTTATCAGCATCCTTAGGGAGTCTATGAGTCAACCATCCAGGCATACCGACGTCCAAGACCACACCGTTAACCGTAACGAGAATACCTGATAGTAGCAGATGAGTACCTATGGGAATATTCTCACTGTTGGGATTGACCTTGAATCGCTTCATCATTCGTGCATAGTCGACAAGAGATCGTTGATCTCGATGTTTTATCTGACGACCTTGTTGTCGACGGAATCTTGCAAAAGCAAATTGAAGCATGAATAACAACACACCAGTTACAATTCCTTGAATTTGACCTGAATAACCAGACATCGCTATCGCAGCAACAATGAACATTGGGGGTAGTAGAACGTATTGGATAATGTAATGGAAAATTGAGGGAGAATAACGAGGAGTCATGTTTCGTCGTACAGATTCATGTGCGCATATCATGATGTTTGCATTGATAGCTTCATCCATACCACCCTTAATCCCCAGTCCAGCCACTGCATTCACAGGTGCCTCATCAAGCCATTTTCGAACACTTTTACCCTTCTCTACTGCAAGAGATACTTCGATATGTTCAACATCAGCCTCGTTTCCTAAGAGAACAGATAGAGCAATGACTCGAGGGTCATTTACATCACTTTCTTTGAGTTCTTGGTAAATTGTCATCGCTTGGTGCCAATTTCCTTTGTCGATTAAGCATAGAGCAACTGCGATCCTAGGCCTGACACCAAGTGGGTCGAATTTTACAGTTTCTAGCGCCAGTTGCAAGGCCTCATCATGACGCCTCTGCATACGTAATGAGGCTACAGAAGATAATTTTCCAACCATTGAAAGTCGGTCAGAGTGTTTGATAGAATCTTCAGAATGGAGAGGAGTCCAGTAGCGTAGCATTCGCATTTTTTCATTGAGATGATCGATAGTAGAATTATTTTCCCAATCCCAAATATCATCTTCATCAACCGAACCATTCCAAGGGTCCAACCATTCAGTGATGAATGCTAAAATTTCAGGTTCATCGTATCCTTCAGGCTGCTGCAGACCACGTAAAGCCTCACGGGCGGCATCAAGTCTTCGAGTTGCGAGATACCCAGTCGCAGTAATCATACGAGCCTCATCGTCATCACCACCGGCTTGAGCGAGTACCTTTCGTGATTCTTCAATGGCTTTTGGCCAAAGACCACGTATCGCACATTCCCACATCTTAGCACGTGCCTTTTCATGACGAACAAGTGCTACGTCACCTTCAATCAATTGCATTTGGAAGCGAATAAGGGCATCTAGATCTTCTTGGAGTGCAGCTTCATCAACGAAATCTCTCATCCAATCACCATCAGCCAACATAACTGCGCCTTCACGTCTTTCTTCAGGATCAAGATCGAATTTCAATTGACGGAGAGGTCCGAAGCGAACTATCGAAAGAAGCCAAGTAAACAAGAAAATTGCTTGTCCAACAGCTATGAACATCCAAGTAGTTAGGAGACGCATACTTTCATCAAACCCATTGTCTTCTAAATCCTGAGTAAAGGGCATCAGATCGCCAAATTCTTTGTAGCAAACCAGAACGAGAAGCAAAACAGTATATCCTGAAAAACCAGCAAATGCAAAGGCAAGTTGTCTTCCTTGAGCAGATTCTTCTGTACGAATCTCTCGAGGGGTATCTAACGTAACACCAAACATCCCGCCGAAGGTTTGACCCCCCAAAATTAGGTTTCGAGTCAATTCAAAAATAAACGCTAAACCGACAATTGCAATGTTGAGGGAGAGATAGAGAGACAAAAATTGAGGTGCAGATTTAACGAATTCCCAATGAAACAAAATATCCGATATGAGGTCAATACGCTCATAAATTGAATGGCCGATAATGCCTCCAAAATTAAGAACTTCTTCTGTATTATCAGGCTTATTGACCAAGACGTGGAATACAGTAACTATTCCATTCAAAGCAGTTATCGGCATTGTAATGAGGAAAATAACAAGAAGCAACGAGAAGAGTCTGTTAACGAACGAAGGTCGATCTGGATCGATAGGATTACGTCGCCCTCTGGCAGTCCTCCACTTGTTCAGCAGAAGCATATTCCAAGATGCACCCATAATTCTACCATAGGCAAGAATTGTTGGTGCCATGAATACAAGCATAGCTGCAGCAAGCCAAACGGGTGTGATTTTACCATCATTGAGATTCATTCCGTAAATAACAGTTGCAACTGTGGATGAAACCAAGACTGCGAGCGTAATGATTCTTCGAAGACCTGTACGAATCGTATGTCTGCCAACTCTGAGTTTGCTCTTACCAACAAGTTGAGCGTTGAGTGTTTCCCATGGAGAAATTAGAACTGGAATGAGAATAAACAAACCAATGAGCCATAAATTTAGGTCAAAATAAATTTCAGCATCGAAGATTAATTCTCCAATCAAGACAAGGATACCCATCATACCCATCATGTACAACCCTACACCAAACGCAACACGACCTTGCTGCAGAAGCTCTTTCGCCTCATCGACACCCTTTGTCAAACGGTGAACTTCATACAGATCATCATCAATTTCAAATGCAACTTGTAGAGCAGACAACTGCCGTGGCACGAAATACTTCCACAACAAAATTGCTACAACGAAAGCAACCAGTACCGGATAAAGAAACGATACAGAGAACTCATCAATTGAACTGATTGAGGATGCTGACGCTGAAGGAATCAACGAAATAGCGGTCCCAAACAGAGCCCATTTCATTCCTCGCATATATTCACCGAGTACTCATCAAACATCAATACTTCGCCGCCGTTGTTCAAGCAATTCTGTGTTCTTGTAAGAACGTATCAATACGATCGAATGCGATATTTAGTGTGTCAACATCTGGAAGGAAAACAAGCCTGAAATGCCCTTTTCCTTTTTCAGAACTAAATCCTGAGCCATGAACAACAAGAACATGCTGCTCATGGAGTAATTGCAGGACGAAAGCCTTGTCATCGTTTGACCATTTTTCATCGGTCAACTTTACGAACATATAAAATGCACCTTCGGGATTTTGAACCTCAAGTCCTTGTATTTTGGAAATTCTAGCAAGACAAACATCTCTTCGCTCTTTCACGATATCACTGTATTTTTTCATCCAGGCCCTGTCTTGCTGTAAACCGGCCAAATAACCAAGTTGAGCAGGAGTTGATGCGCATAAACGAGAACGCAATATTCGTTCAATTCCATCACGAACTGCGACTAAAGAGGAAATAGGATCATGAATAGCCATGTAGCCAATTCTCCAGCCAGGAGCATAATACACCTTAGAAACACCATTCATGGCCAGGACTGGAACTGAATCAGATAAACTCGCTGCACTAACCTGACGCCCCGAAAAGTCAAGTCCATCATAGATCTCATCAGCGATTAAAATACAATTTGGCCATTTTGCGAGAATCGATAACAGCCG
>DAKQ01000011.1:4858-5917 GCA_002496635.1 Euryarchaeota archaeon UBA82
CTGACATTCTCATCCATTTTGGATTCAATATCATCGAAGTTTAAGGACCATCCTGCATCTGATTGGAGTTCATATTCAACAGTCTCTGCACCATACATTTGCGGATATGCCATGTATGGAGGATAATGTGGCCCAGGAGCGAGAACTTTGTCTCCATTTTCCAATGTTGCTTGAAAAACAATCTGTAAGGCCTCAGTAACACCATGGCAGACATAGACATCGTTGGCTGTAGCTTTCCAACCCTTTTCCGATTCATCTTGTGCAATTGCATTACGGAGTTCTGGGATTCCATAGGATGGAGAATAACCGTTCCTACCCTGTGAAAGAGCATCTGAGAACGCTTCAACCATATGTGAGGGAGTTGGTAATCCAGGATAAGCAATTGGATCTCCAATGTTTAATTTGATGATCGAGTGTCCTTGTGCTTCAAGTTCAGTCGCAGGAACCACAACATCGCGAATAGCATACTCAATATTTGATGCTCGTTTCGATGAAGGTATCTCTGGCACACGATCACCTACTCAAGTTCACCAGAGTTCAGTCCACCCATCTCACAGATTCGTTGGAATTCTTTTTCTTCTACAGGCTGTATCGAGAGGCGTTGACCTCTTCGAATGAGAGGCATGTCAGAAAGAGATGGTTCGTTTCTAACTGATTCGAGAGATACGATTTCTGTTAGTGGTTTTACCGGCTCAAGATCAACCATAAACCAACGTGGATTCTCAGGTGAAGATTTTTCATCAAAATATTTTGATGATGAATCCCATGATGTGAAATCCGGATACCCTTCTTTGCAAACCTTAGCTATACCTGCAATATGAGGCGGTTTGCAATTTGAATGGTAAAAGAGAACATAATCTCCTAATTTCATCGCATCTCGCATCATGTTACGGGCTTGATAATTACGAACTCCATCCCAATGTGTTGAACCATCCTCAACAAGTTGTGAATAAGGATAGACATCAAGTTCAGACTTCATCAACCAATAGTTGACCATGTCTGTTGATTGGAATACAGGTCTTATCCCTTTGCTTGTTGTCACCACGCTTCTTCTGAGCG
>DAKQ01000090.1:0-5604 GCA_002496635.1 Euryarchaeota archaeon UBA82
CGGCGAATGTTTTCCTCTTCTTCATTCAATTGTGGCTCAAGACCAAACCAGAGAACTTGGCCTCCACCATCTTCATCCGCAGGAGGTTCGTAAATGTGGACAAATACTGGTTCTTTTGTAATGTAGATGAGATTCAATGGACGTTGCTTCTTAGCATCTCGATCGAGTGGCCCGTAGTAAATAGGGCGTGAACCGTATTTCTGTTCGAAATCACGAACCCATTCTGCGACGTGGCTATGGGCTGCCATAACCGAAGCGAGATCACCTCGAGCGAATTTTAAATCCTCATCAGCCATAATTACCACCTCAGCTTACCGCCGTGATATCAACGATGAAGCCCATTCCAGGTTCTACTCTCCATCCTATTGAAGATTGAACTGGACCTGCTGCACGTAAATAGCGTGTGACAATGAGTGTTCTTTTCAAATCTCCACCGATAAGGTTGGTTGTTAAATCGATAACGACTTCAGCGCTTGCACGCATAGCATGGAGGAGTTTGTGATCCATCTCGTCACTATCAACCGTGAGCATGATGCTACGTCCAGTCGAAGCGATTCTTCTCAGACGTTGTATGAGATTGAAACGATCTTGGTCGCTCATATCTGTGGGCATAAGAGCACTTGCTGCATCAATGATGATGATATCTGCTTCGTCAACTGCTTCACTTGATAGAACTTCTTCGATTCCAACATTTGGAATTGGTTCAGCTACAGTTCCGAATCGAGAGAAGATCATCAAGTTTCCATTTGTTAATGCGTCAGTGACGCCGTAACCAATTGATTCAACTTGTTCAATCCATCCGCGAGTCGTCAGTTCAGTCGTAATAACGAGAACCTTGACATCGTTTTCAAGAAGACCGTGAACAAATCGTTGACTTACGAGTGACTTTCCACCACCGACCCCACCTTGCAGCATAATTATGCTACGGTTTGGTAATCGAAGACCAAGAGAATCAGCAAGACTGTCTGTCTCAACATCAAATGGGAAACCATCCTCAACTGGCTTAGGTTTCTCGGTCAGCCTCTCAACCATGTAAACGCACCTCCAGAGAGATTGTGTCAGTACCACGATAGCCATTGGTAACCTCTGATGAGACGATAACCGTCAGTGAAACATCCGTCCCGTCAGCATATGCCCAAGAAGATGAATTAACTGTAACTTCAACCAAATGTTGAGAGTCCCAATCAGTACCAGTAGCGGGGACAAGAGCAGTAGTAATCGAAGATGTTACAGTAGACCCATCAACAATAACGACGAGTGTACTCGTATCGAGAAGAGTCGTTCCTGTATTTTGCAAGTAAAATGTCATCTCATCTGGATTTGAGGTGCTATTGTATGCAACCATCATCGGATCGCCTGCAAAACCAAGACTTGTATCTTGTTCAACTTCTATCGCACGGGTTTGATCCTGTGATGCTTTTGCCATGTCTCCCCATTCATTGATGAGAACAATGCTCACAAGGCCTGAAACCAGCAATGCTGTTGTTAGGAAGATGAAAGAGGATGCTCCGCCGTCTGCCATTTCGTCACCTCATGCTAATGTGTTTACCATTGTCAATCCATTGGATGTCAATGAAATTCGGTCGTAAGATGTAGCACCGTCTTCTGCCCATTCGAGTTGAAGGGTTTCGCCAGGATACCAATGCGTGGTATTTCCGCTTGTAACCGAACCGAGATTGGTTGGTTCTACGGCAGTACCACCATCAAGGAAAAGCCATGCTTCTCGGTTCTTCATAGTCACTGGGCCTGTATTCGTCAGGTTACTGTAAATGAAATTCCCAATATCGGAACCGAATGTTGCACCTGTTGAAGCAATTGGTTGACCTGTTGTATCGACGATAATAGTAGGAGGGGACGAGTAATTCCCGCGATTGGTGATAATCACGTTTTCTATTCCTCCTGCTGCGTCGACTGTGAAGGTTCCTGAGAACCCTCCAGATCCACTTTGTTCAATGAGTGTTCCATCCTGGTATCCGCTACCATTGGTGGTGATGGTGACGGTCAAGACCGCACCTTCCCATAATGTAGCGTCATCAATTTGGAATGATGGGATTGGTTCTCCGGCCTCCTCAATAACCTCAAGGCTGGTTTCCATCCTGCTGTCAAGACTTTGCACTGCAAGTGCAAAGACCAACATCAGTGATGTTCCAACAATGAGAGCACCGATTCCGACCGAACCACCCATGCATCATTCCTCCGAGTAAGGGGTTTTACTTCTCCACGATTCAACAATCGCAGAGAATGTCAACAATTTCCTGTGAGACAGATGATCATTCAATGCCGATTCTGCTTCGCCAGGTGCTGCTAGTTGGACGATTGCAAGGACTGAACGCCCTTCAACATCGGTCAACATACCGCTTTGAACTGCTTTTTGAGCAAAACTGACTGCTGCCATGCCGGATAGATTATCCAGCAAGAGGGCTGCAACCATTGCCGCTCCAACACCATCGTTTGCAGCCTGCTCATAGGAGCCCTTTGCAAGGAATGGGTTAGCTGCAAGCGCTTGTGCTTCATACAATTCAACCAAACGTGCTTCATCAGATTGACGCAAACGATCTACGCCACTTCCAACAGGGAGTACTTCCCCATCAGCAGTAACGATTGTATCGCCTACGTTTCCGTCAACAGATAGACCATCAGACGATTCAACATCGGATTCTTCAGACGCTTCTGCTCCAGCAGGTGCCGCAATGGATTCCTCCATTTTGTGCTCTACTAAGCGAAGTACGTCCTCAACCATGTCGAGACGACTGCTAATCATTCGTTCTAATCCAGATGTATCAACCTGAGCGTTAACAGGCGCTGCCGGAGCTAGCGTTGCTGCTACACTTGGGACTGATCCAATACTGTTTAGGCGTGCTCGAGTCGGACCGGGTGAAATGGTCCAAGCATCTTCTTCACTCAATTCCCCTTGTTCAGGGAGAGGCACTTGTTCGATGGCCACGTTGGCCATAATCTTCAAGCGCTCTTCTGCGAGTTCAGCGTCTGCATCCCGGTCGTTCCCTGCATTGCCACCAAATGGCCATGCCATGGTACAACCTCCTGCGTTTATCTTACCAAAGGCAAGATATCACGCAGGACGACTCAGACCACCACTGCTCCACGGCTATCGTCGTTTACTTTGAGAATGTCGAAAGTGCTTCCACCACCAACAACGTGAACATACAAAGATGCTTTCACGTTCTCAGTAAACAAGTGTGTCGGAGTACAGTCGTTGGCACCTGCGTCGTTTACATCAAGTTCAACTCTGTAAGCTTTTCCAGCTTCAACTGTTGGTTCAGCGACGGGAGCAGCAGCGCCATCAGCTAGTTCGAAAACTATACTGTTACCGCCATCCCCTGCAGTATCGTCAAATTCTCCAGCGAGTCTGTCTGTACTTGGTACACCAGCTCCACCGCCATTAGGGTCTTCACAGAAAACTTGCCATAGGATATCACTAGGGTCAGTATCATCAGATCCAGCTGCTAGACGGAAGTAAACTACGAATGAGTCAGCAGGGTCGTCTACAAAAACGTTGAGGATTTGTATCTTACCAGACATTTCGTCAGTTGTATCGTCTCCAGTCGATTGGGCGTTCTGTTGCAACTTTTCTGCAGTCTGAATAATGACCGCAGCAGCTACAGCAGCAACGAGGATAAGTGCGATGAATACAATCATTGCACCGATACCGATTGCAGCTAAGTTATCGTTTTTCATGTTCTTTTCTTGTGTGTTCTTCATATTAAATCACCTCAAACTACTACGTCACCAACAGATGGTGAGCTTCCGTATTGTAATTCCTCGTATGTGCTTCCTCCACCATCTACAGTGAAGATAAGAATGTTATCTGCGTTTGCAACTGGGCCGCATTCATCAATCTCCATAACGAACACATATGTTGTTCCTGGGTTCAATGTGATAGCTCCAGCGCCTGCACCAGTTCCTGTGTGCACTGTTGCACCACTGAGATCACCTTGAGCGAATTCAGTAGTATCGTCTGTTCCACCATCGTTTGTACCCTGGTCATCTAAACAGATGACAGTATACCCTACGTCATCGCTTTGTGTTGGTTCAGAACCTGGCGCTAGTTCAAACGTCACGAATAAATCGTGGTTCGCAGCGGGTGCGGCAGTTGTTGCCTCGATGATGATGTTGATCAGAGTTATTTTCGTAGACATCTGTTCTTGGGTATCATCACCACTGGCTTGTGCGTTCTGTTGCAGCTTTTCTGCGGTCTGAATAATGACCGCTGCTGCGACTGCCGCAACCAGAATCAATGCAATGAATACAATCATTGCACCGATACCGATAGCAGCAAGTTCGTCTTGCTTCGTTTCTTTTTGGTTTTTCATTTTATCACCTTTTTACTCGTCCTCCCTCATTAGAGGGTGGAAATGGATGGGGTCAAGAAGCACCTCCTTGACCCAAGTCGATGCGAAGTGGCATACGTATTACTGCTACTTCATCTGGAGTTAATCTGCCAACGAATGGCACTTTGTCGGCGGTAAAGCCGGGAGGGAGCCATGGATGGATAAGAACGTCTGAAAGGGGCTCCATTGAACGGTTCTGAGCACGAATTGTTACCATAACGTTACCATTCCTCATTTCATATCCAGTCGCTATTGAAAGTTTTCGAGAGAGTGGCACTTCATCTGAACCATGTCGTCGATCTGCCTTGATTTCAAACCGAACTGGCAAATTACCCCCTGGGCCGATGACCGGTACATCGATGAACGAAGGATTAGCAATCCATCCTTGTGGTACTGGAGGTTGTAATCGCATCATAGGAAGTGGGATGTCTCCATCATTGATGATTCGAACAAGGAGAACTCCGGTTTCGCCACCTGCAGGCCACCGAGTATCGACTGAGAGCCAAAAGTGCCTGAATAGGAATGGGTTAAGCGTTGAAGTATTACCTCCAATGAGATCATCAACAAGGTATTCAACCTCAGTAGCAGCATATCCGACATCACCGATTTCCGCTGCACCTGTAGCGTTACGGAGTCTTCTAAGGACGTTTTCTACTTCCTCTTCAGCAAGTGCTTTCTCACGTAACAAGCGGTGAAGCATTGCAATACTTCTACGCAGATAGAGTACATCTTCTTCTAGGACTTCGAGTGCCTTCTCAGCCTTTCTAACACTGCGGCGTGCTCTTCGAAGTCGGTGAGCTTCGAGGAATGAGCGAGCTTGAAGCATGTCGAGTTCAGTTGTAGCAAGTGAGTTGACTTCATCACTTACAACCCCTTGAACAAGCGTTTCGAGTTCTCTACTTGCCTGCATTAGCCGTTGTGCACTTTCTGTGGAAGCAGCGATTGCAGCTTGTGCATCCGCTAGGTCGCCATCTTCAAGATCAGCATCCATTACAAAGTCGACGTCCTCAGATTTGCTCTTCGCCATCGGACATCACCTCCTCTGTTGATTCAGCCACAACAGCGGGTTGTGGTGGCTCGATAATTGCTGAAAGGTCCAATCCTTCCATTGCAAGATCGTTGAGTAAGCGTGCAGGATCGCCGAGGTCACGCTCGATGCGTGTTGCTTTGACTTCGATGTCCGTCAAGCGTCCGTAAAGTGAGCCATACATGCTGTTTGAACGTCGTAGTATGATCCAAACGACAATTGTTGAGA
>DAKQ01000090.1:6000-6771 GCA_002496635.1 Euryarchaeota archaeon UBA82
ACTGCAACAAATCCGAGAATTGGAAGACTTAGAATCACAGTAAGTTGCCTTCTCGAATCAGCCAGTGCCTGGAAGTGGTCTGCATAAACTGTCGAGATACCTTTTCGAGCTCGTTGGTAATCTTCATGGATGTATCTGAACTCCTCACTACTGCGCCACGCCATTCGCCAAACCCAGAGAGATGTCATGGCTATTATGCCAGGACCCCACCAGATATAATCGAGTAGATGGAAGGAGAAACCAAGCATAATGACTCCGGAGTAAACAGCTCCCAGTCTGTATTTTTCATTTTGATTTGTGAGGCCAAGTAATCCAATTGTGATTATCAAAGCAATACCAAATCCTGCGAGAACTGTAAGTGGAGAAGGAGCGCTCGAGTCGACCTCTTGAATGAACACCACCTCATCGTTTTCGACGACATTGTTTAGAGCATACGAAGAAATGATTGAGACTGTACAATCTGCATCGATACTTTGCTCCCACCAATCGAGAGTTTCACCAGTAACTTGCCAACGAAGTGTTTCCTCTTCCCCTTCCCCTAAGAAGGATACAACTGGAGTTTTGTCATTGATAACAAGCCCTGTACATTCGAGGTTGGAATTAATTCCGACAGCAAGAGCTGTGCCTTCGTTCTTCAAGGTAAATTCAAGATAGGCGGTCTGGCCTTCCATAATTTCATCAAGTTCGTTGCCATCAGCATCAACAATACGTTGCGAGGAGGCGTCAATCATTGGATCAGCATACATATTCAGTGCGAACGTAAACGTTTCT
>DAKQ01000155.1:0-590 GCA_002496635.1 Euryarchaeota archaeon UBA82
AATAATGCAAATGTTCACAGAGCAGTACACACATTAGCAGGAGAAGCAACCAATGGCTATGAGGCATGCAGGACTACGCTGAAATCATGGTTCAATGCTGAACGATGCATCATGACAAGCGGAACAACGGAAGCCATCAATCTAGCAGCACATGCCTGGGGTCATTCTCAATTAAAGGGGCGAGCAATCGTACTCACTGAGATGGAACATCACAGCGATATCGTGCCATGGCAAATGTTAGCAGAGGCGTACGGGAATGAATTACGATACGTACCTGTCAAAGAGGATCTAACCTTAGACATGGAAGCCTACGAAGCCTCTATCCAAGGAGCAGGACTCGTTTGCGTCGTCCACACATCAAATGTACTTGGTGTACGTAATCCAATTGAAAAAATGATTGAAATCGCTCATAAAAACGGGGCAAAGGTACTCATTGATGCTGCTCAAGGAGCACCGCATTGTAAAATCGATTTGAAAGAATTAGGTGCAGACATGATGGCTTTATCAGCACACAAAATGTGTGGCCCTACTGGAATTGGTTGTCTTCTTGTCAATGAAGAAACCTTCCAAGAGATGAAGCCATTCATGGG
>DAKQ01000155.1:964-3493 GCA_002496635.1 Euryarchaeota archaeon UBA82
CAACGAACATCGGTTTGAGGCAGGCACTCCAAAAATCGCAGAAGCGATTGGATGGGATGCTGCACTTGGTTACCTTGCCCAACTTAATCTAGAAGAACAACATCATCGATTACTCAATATTGCTCGATATGTAGCAGATGAATTACGTTCGTTGAACATGACAGTTTATGGTCGTCATGATGAGGAAGACTCAGCTGTCGTTTCCTTTTTGCATCCTTCATTGCATAGTGAAGACCTTGCACATCTTCTCGATGCAAGAGGTGTTGCAGTCCGAACTGGTCATCATTGCGCTCAACCCTTGCTTCATCGTCTTGGGATCAATGGAACTGTACGTGCATCTTTTTACATCTATAACACAATGGAAGAAGCTGAACAATTTATTCAGTATACGAAAGACATTCTGGAGAGGTTTGCATGACCTATCCAGAGGCATTGATTGAACTGATTGATGATTTCCAATCGATTGACGATAAGATGGAGCGCCTTGAATACGTCTTCGACCTTGCTTCGGAAGTGAATGAACTCCCCGTTGCACAATGGAGTGAAGAAACACGAATCCACGGTTGCCAATCTGAAGCTCACGTCCTACTTGAGATCAGAGATGGAAAGGTTTCATTGAAGTCTGGAGCTGATTCTAAATTAGTACAAGGCCTTATGGGAATTCTAACCATTGCAATGGATAATCTCGATACTGAAGAAGCCAAGAAAATTACGCCTGATTTCGCAGTAGATATGGGAATACTCAACTCATTATCACCATCACGTTCGAATGGTTTTCGAAACATGTTTGACAAAATTATGACTGATTTGGAGGAGAATTAAATGGTAGAAGAATCACACGTGCTCGATGCTTTGCAAACTGTCGAAGATCCTGAACTCGACATATCGATCGTCGAACTCGGCTTGGTCTATGGAGTTCGCTTTGAACAACGTGATGAAGGCACACATGCAGAGATTGATTTGACACTTACATCTCCTGGATGTCCTGCTGCACCAGAGATCATGGCTGCTGCTCATCGAGCTGCATTACAAACCGAGGGATTGTCAACAGTACACATCAATCTAGTATGGTCACCAAGATGGGATCCTCGCGTTCATGCTTCTGAAGACGCAAGAATGGATATGGGGATCTGGGACTAAAATCAGTCGCTCAAAGTCAGACTCACTTCTGAACCATCTTCAATCTCAAGACGTTCTCTGAGGAAAGGGCTAGAAATAACCTCGACAACGTCGACATGACGTGTTAAGTCAGGAATAAGAATTGCACACGGAATCTTGTCGTTTTGATGGGTGATTTCCGCTTGATATGCAGTCGCACCACCGAAGGAGACACCGTCTCTAAGAAATCCTCGAACACGAATGGACTCGATTGCGGATACATCAACATTCGAAGCGCCTTCTCTCGCACTTTCATCTGCATCCAATGTATCGATACCTGCCTTTTTCCTTAGAGCGATGTAATTGATCAGATTCTCACCTTCCACCTTGACGTTTAAAGTACCAGGCCAAGCAGTTGTTCCAAGAATCGATCTGAATTGATCTTGGTAATGTGGCTGAGACATGAAAACATGGGCTCTTCCAAGCCCACTACTCACAGTTCCATTGAGTTGCACAGTCCACCCCTATCGCCTCTCCCTTTTCATCATACGTGTTGAGGCCATGTCTCACAAAAACCCTTAATCATCGACGAAGAGGAAGGTTTGGTGAGCCTATGCCTGGTGACATGACTTGGATGAAAGAACGCTTCGATGAGTTGAATGAAAAATCCCTGCTTTGGGAACCTCCGACCCTTGAAGGGCCAAATCAGCCAAGGTGCACAATGGAAGGAAAACCAACAATTATGTTATCTGCAAATAATTATCTCAATCTCACAACCCATCCAAAAGTTGTTTCAGCCATGGTTAATGCAACTCAAGAATATGGTGCTGGAAGTGGATCTGTCCGTGCTATTGCAGGGACAATGGATTTACATCTCGAGGCCGAAAAGAAAGTTGCAGAATTCAAAGGTGTAGAAGCTGCCCTCATCTATTCAGCAGGTTACACAGCAAACGTCGGGCTCATTCCTACACTGGTCCAAGGGCAACAAGATGTCATCATCAGTGATGCTCTAAATCATGGTTCAATTATCGATGGGGTTCGTCTTACAAAAGCACGACGCGGAGTCTATGCTCACAATGACATGGGCGAACTAGAAGCAGTGCTTTCAGCCCATGATGATGCTGAACGAAAGTTGATTATCACAGATGGTGTTTTCTCTATGGATGGCGACTATGCGCCTTTGGACGAAATAAATTCACTCGCAGAAGAATATGGAGCCATGGTTCTGGTGGATGATTGTCATGGAGAAGGCGTCTTAGGTGATGGTGGACGAGGTATTGTCGACCACTTTAATCTTCAAGGGAAAGTTGATTTTGAAGTAGGTTCATTCTCAAAGGCACTCGGTGTCCAAGGTGGAATTCTTGCTGGGACTGACATGACCCGCACCCACGCATTGAATCACTCCCGATCATGGCTACTTTCTGGATCACA